>JAURHO010000002.1 GCA_030833265.1 Crocinitomicaceae bacterium
TCACTCCTAGTTGCGAAAAATGCAACTGGACGTTTTTTAGCTTCGCAATTCAGTTTTCCGCCCCGTATATTTTGTTCTTCCTTTGTCAGACCAAAATGTATACTATGAAAACAAAAAAATTACATTCAGCACTTTTATTGGTCGCCATTCTTTTTGGTCTCAACACCACCTATTTGGCGCAAACCAATGCAACTTTAGCGGTTGCTAATCCAAATGTCAATTCTTTAACAATTAAACCAGAAGCTGCAGCGAAAATGATGCGCCTTGAGCTCATTAAGATGAACAAGTACAAGGTTTATGATGAGTTTGACATGAATGAAATCATCCAAACGAAAGAGGAGTATAAATCAGGTTGTTATGGCCAAAATTGCTTAACAAGACTCGGTGAAGAATTGAAAGTAGACTACGTGATGTCTGGAAGCATTGATGGTCTGGGCAACAAAATTGTCGTGACCGTTAAAATCATCGATGTTAAAAATCAAGCACTTTACAAATCAGCGGTCCGAGAATTTGACAACCAAGAAACAGAAATTCAGCGCATGATCGAGATCGTTCTGTCTGAAATGCACGGCATTACAATAGACAAAGTTACTTTAGATCGCCTGGCCTTTAAAAACGAAATCATCACCTCAAATAATGTGGGTAAAGTAAATAATTCAGGTCCAAGAATTGGTGTGGCTTATCTTACTGGCGATTTAAATGATTTTGCAACACGTGATGAAAAATACGGGGGTTTGGGTATTCAGCCTTTTGCCTCAATGATTGGTTATCAAATTGAAGGACAGTATGTAGGAACAGAGAATTTCTCAGCACTTGTAGAAGGAATCATCAATGTTTCGGGTCTTGAACAAGGCCAATTTGTTCCTTCTATATCATTGTTAAACGGGTTCCGTTTTGGCAAAGGCAATTGGGAGTTCGCTTTCGGTCCACGCTTTGGTGTGTCAAGTACGTCAATCGGTTATGTAGATGCAAAAGGCGATTTTGGTGTACAAAATGCATATTATACGGAACAAGAATGGACTGCTTCAGGTGGGAAAACAAATAAGGATGGTGATTTAATTACGGACCCAGGATTTACTAAAAACTTCGATAAGCGTGGTGCAAAAACAATGTCAACCTCTTTTTTAATGGCATTTGGAAAAACTTTCCAGGCGGGAGCGCTGAATATTCCGGTCAATATTTTCTATAGCTCTCAAAAAGGAGGGGGTTATGTAGGTATTAACATGGGTTTCAATGTTCAAAAGAGCAAGCAGCCGATTAACAAAACAACTAGTCCGGGACGTTATTATTAAACGTTTGAAGGATTTATTCTATTTAAAATACGCAATTTAAAACAGATTAATTTGCGACTTTAAGCGCCCTGGTTCCATAGTTGGCAGGGCGCTTTTTTTTATGTCGCTGTCTCTGCTTAAATTTGCTTGTTAATCCTGAAGTTGTATCTTCAGTGGAACATTTAAAAAACACCTCATGAGCGCCTTGCTCTTTTTATTTATTTTCAAATCTTGGTGGCTTTCTGGGCTTTTTGTTTTTGCGCTCCTTATTTTAATCTTGGTTTTTATTCGTAGACGTATTGAATCGAACCGCAGAAATCAAGTAAGGCTAGAGGTTAAAATTGCAGAACGCACCAAAGAAATCAGGCTCCAAAAGACCAAAATTGAAGAACAAAAAAGATTGCTCGAAGAAGAGAAAAACAAAGTCCTCGAGCAGCAGGCCTTACTGCAAGTTGAAAAGGACAAAACCGAACAATGGTTGCTGAACACACTGCCTTCGCAGGTTGTGATTGAATTAAAGCGCAATGGCAAGGTCAAAGCACAGGCCTTCAAGCAAGTTTCAATTATGTTCACTGATGTGGTGGGCTTTACACGAATTTCAGAGTCTATGGCTCCAAGCCGTATTGTCTCGAAATTGGACGTCCTCTTCCAAAAGTTCGATGAAATCATTCAGGCCAATAACCTCGAAAAAATCAAAACCATCGGGGATGCCTATATGTGTGCAGGTGGAGTGCCAGTTGAGAACTCTACCAATCCGATTGATGCTTGTTGCGCCGCTTTGCAAATTCAAGCTTTCATGGACAAGCTCAAATACGAGGCCATTGCCGATCACGAAGATTATTGGGAAATCCGCCTTGGTATCAATACCGGACCTGTCATTGCTGGAATCATTGGAAATATTCGTTTGGCATATGATGTTTGGGGTTCTTCCGTGAATTTGGCACAACGCATGGAAATGCTTGGTGAACCTGGTAAAGTCACCATTACAGGTAATACTTTTCAGCACATCGAGCCCTATTTTGAATGTGATTACAAAGGAAAAGCGCTGACCAAATCTCGCACGAAAGTTGACATGTACGTCGTGCAGCGCATCAAACCAGAACTTTCGGTCAATGGGGAGGGCTTGATTCCAAATTCTCGCTTTGAAGAAATCAAAAAGCTACATCATTACAGTTCTATAAAATATTATAAGGCTGAGCACCACGTGATGAACATTTTGGAAAAAAACTTGCCTGATGGGCTGCATTATCATTCAATTAAGCACACCAAAGATGTCGTCAAGTCCGTTGAACGCATTGCGTTGCTAGAAGGTGTCACCGATGAGGGGCTTTTCCTTTTGAAAACTGCGGCTATTTTCCACGATGCTGGTTTTATTGAAAAATACGATCACAACGAAACAATTGGTGCAAGAATGGCGCAAGAAATATTGCCGAAATATGGTTACACTGATCAACACGTCAAAACAATCGTTGAGCTCATTCATGCCACTGAAATTCCACACAAGCCGATTAATAAATTACAAGAAATCATTTGTGATGCCGACCTCGATTACTTGGGTCGCGATGACTTCGAAATGATTTCAGATAATTTAAGGAAAGAGCTTACTGAAATGGGAAAAATCAGTGCTAGAAAAGAGTGGGACGAAATTCAAGTGAAGTTCTTGAATCAACACCAATATTTTACGCAAACTGCGCTACAATCTAGGCAAAAGAAAAAAGCCGAGAACCTCCAAACCGTGGTCGATCGCTTGGCTGCCGACGCCTATCAGGATTAATCTCTTTTGCGGCCTATAAAAAATGCGGAGTCCTTTGTCTTCCCTTATCTTTTTTGCCCTTTGCCTCAAGTGCATGGCTGTAAGAAAGATTCAGAATGGCTTTGTTTATGGCACCAGGGCTATAAAACCTTTGGTCATAGAGGTAAGCAATTTCAAGCTCTCCGGCTTTGTTTAATGCTATTGCAAGCCCAACGTTCCAACGTATTCTGTTCATATGATAACCGCGTTGTCCGGTCAATGGGGTGTAAAACAATTCCATGCCCGCTTGAGGCGTAATTTTTGAATTTTCAAGATTTACAGCAATGCTTGGCTTAAAGCGAAATGCATTATTGAATTCTGAACCGTAATCGGTAACAGATTTATTTGCGGAAAATTGATAGCGCATTCTGAAGCCAAATTCAAGGCGATTGACTTGATGAATCAATTGAACGTTGGCATTCAAACGATGTTGTAAGCCATAGTTGCCAAAATCATCCTTGGAACCAATGAGACGGTAGTCAAGCGATGGACGAATGTACTTATTGAGCTTGTATTTATAAGAAACCTGAGGGAAAATGGTTTGTAGCCCCGCAACATCAAAGCGCGTGGTAAGGTCAAGACCTACGCTTTGTTTTTTGTCAATTTTATAGCTTAGACCAAGTTCGTTCCAACTTTGAAAAACAGTACTGTTTTGTGCCAAAGTGAAAAAAGGCAAGAGCCCAACAAGAAGCAAATAACGCATCATTAACGAGTCACTATGATTTCACCCAAATCGTTCACCTCGTTTTTGCCCAACTCAATCGTGAACTTTACTGGAACCTTGGTATAGTAGTCGTCATCGTTATTGGTAAGGTTATTTCCCGGGTTGAAAATCTCGTTGTAGGCAAATACAGTGTAAGTTCCTGGAAATAAGTTATTGATGCTAAAAGTACCGTCGTAATTACATTCGATTTTATCGTCAAAGATGCTGTCTTGGGTCCCGTAAACAATGTAAATATCTTCTGTTGCACCGGGGTAACTTACGGTTTGGGATAAAACACCGTTGACATAAAGTTTCTCGTTGACAGTTAGTTTACCAGTTATCTTGCTTCGCCCTCCTTGACCTTCATATTTTTTACAGGCACTTAAGACGAAAACAGCTGAAAGCAGTAAACTAAAAAATCGAAATTTTTTCATTTGAATTATTTTTTTGACAATGTTAAGAAAAAAACAACTTTTCGAGTGAACTTACGTCTGCTAGTTTGGATAAAAATTGATTATTCAGTAATATTACCAAGCTAAACTCGCCTTAATGAAACACTTACTACGCTCCATACTTTCCTCCTTGATTTTATGCAGTGCTATACCAGCATTTGGACAAGTAGTGATCAATGAATATTCTTGTTCAAATGTGACAGGAATTGTTGATGCCTATGGGGAACGCGAAGACTGGATCGAGCTCTATAACACAACGGCTGCTTCAGTAGATTTAACGGGTTGGTTTTTATCTGATAAAGCGACAAACCTAACCAAATGGCAAATCCCGAGTGGAGCCATCAATGCCAACGGTTTCAAAATGGTATTTTGCTCTAAAAGAAACACGGTAAACGGCACACAGTATCACCCAAACTTTAATTTATCTCAAACCGACGGCGATTGGATCATACTTTCAAATCCTTCTGCCGTGGTCGTGGATTCGTTTAAAATTGTTCACTTGACCAAAGCCAATCATTCTGTTGGGCGTTCAACGAACGGTGCTATCGATTTTAAATTGTTTACCACACCAACACCAAATGCCAATAATGCAGGCGGGGTTAACTTTTATCCACCCAAACCTGTTTTTAGTTTAGCACCAGGTTTTTATGCAAGTGCCCAGAGTGTCAGTATCACCTGTGCCGATCCAACGGCTACAATCCGCTACACCCTTGATGGCTCAGACCCAACCGCCACATCAACGGCCTATGCTGGTCCAATAAATATTCCGAGTACCAAAGTGCTTCGCGCGGCAGCTTTTGGCACTACTTTATCTTCTTTTACCGAGACCAACACATACTTCATTAATGTCAATCATTCCATTCCTGTCGTTTCTGTATGTTCTCAAGGCGTGTATAGTTTGGTTGCTAACGGAAGTCAGAATCCGCCTGAACGCATCGGAGCTTTTGAACTTTTTGAACAGGATGGCACTTTTATAGACGAAAGCGAAGGAGATTTCAACAAACACGGCAATGACTCTTGGGCTTATCAGCAAAGAGGTTTTGATTATGTATGCCGCGATCAATATGGTCAAAATGGCGATATCGATCATCAAATTTTCCCGGAAAGGACACGCGATGGTTACCAACGCTTGATTTTAAAACCAGCCGCAAACGATAACTATCCATTTTCTAGCGGTGGCGCCCATATTCGCGATGCTTATGTGCATACGCTTTCAGACCGTGCTGACCTCAAACTAGATGAACGTACTTGGCGCCCATGTGTCTTGTATTTGAACGGAAGTTATTGGGGGGTTTACGAAATCCGTGAAAAGGCCGATGACCACGACTTCACAGATTATTATTATGATCAGGATAAGTTCAATTTACATTACTTAAAAACTTGGGGAGGAACTTGGCAAGAGTATGGCTCTCCGAATGCCCTACCAGCTTGGAATAACCTCAAGAATTATGTTGCTGCCAACAATATGGGAAATCCTGCAAACTTTGCGTATGTAGATAGCTTGTTCAGCTGGAAGTCTCTTGTTGATTATTTTGTTTTAAACTCTGTTACTGTAACCACTGACTGGCTAAATTGGAACACCTCATGGTGGAGAGGCCTAGACACAACAGGAGACCACAAAAAATGGGGCTATGTACTCTGGGATCTCGATGCGACCTTCGGCCATTACATCAATTACACAGGCGTACCAAGCACCTTACCGAATGCAGATCCATGTAATGTAGAAAACCTACCAAATCCAGGAGGTCAGGGGCATACCGAGATTTTACAAAAGCTCATCAATGAAAATCCAATAGTCGAACAATATTATATCGCTCGTTATATTGACCTTTTGAACACGAAGTTGTCGTGTTCGTTCATGATTCCTCTCCTTGATTCCATGTTGGCCGAAATTGAACCTGAAATGCCGGGTCAAATTGCAAAATGGGGCGGTTCCATGACCACTTGGCAAAACAACGTGTTGGCCCTCAAAAATTATATCAATACCAGATGCGTTGCACTTACGCAAGGCCTCATCGATTGTTATCAATTGAGCGGCCCATTCGCAGTAACCTATGACGTCAGCCCAGCCGGAGCCGGCACAATTCAAGTAAACTCTGTCAATCCACCGAGCTATCCTTGGGCCTCAAGCTACTTTGGAGGCATTCAAACTTTATTGGTCCCAACGCCAGCGCCTGGTTATATGTTTAGCCACTGGACCGTCACAACGGGGCCATTAGCGCTTCCTGCAACCACTGCCAATAATGCCATTACCATAAACGGTCCTGAAACTATTGTTGCTGTATTTATTCCAGACAACCCAGACCTAGATGGCGACGGATGTTTAAACGTCGATGAAATTCAAGTTGGCACAGATCCAAATAATCCGGATACCGATGGCGATGGCGAAAATGACTGTGCAGAAATTGGTAATGTTACTGCACCTACTGATACCGACGGCGACGGCATCATTGACGCCCTTGAATCATCTATTATTGATACCGACGGCGATGGCGTAATGGACGAACTCGATCCAAATAACACAGATCCATGTATTCCGAACCCGAATGCTGGCCCTTGTGACCAAGATGGCGATGGACTTACTAACACGCAAGAAGGATTAGCAGGAACGAGTCCGACGAATCCAGATACGGATGCTGATGGAATCAACGACGGGACAGAGGTAACAAATGGATCAAATCCACTGAATCCTTGTGATCCAGATGACACTTTGCCTGGTTGTCAGATAGACACTGATTTTGATGGCCTCACGGACGCCCAAGAAGGCGTCTTGGGCACCAACCCAACCAATCCAGACACAGATGGCGATGGCATCAATGATGGTGCTGAGGTTGCCAATGGCAGTAATCCGCTAGATCCATGCGATCCAGACGGCAGCAGCCCTGAATGTGCAACCGGCATTTATTTCCCGACTGCATTCTCTCCAAACGGAGTGGGGAATAACCTGAACGAATTTTATCAGGTAATAGCTGGTAAGGATATCAAAGAACTCCAATTCAAGGTATTTGACCGCTGGGGAAATCTACTTTATGAATCGGGCAACAAACAATTCAAATGGGATGGCTCCTACAAAGGCAAACCTTGCAATAGCGGTGTGTATGCTTATATCTGTGACGTCACCTACGATACTGGTGCCACTAAAAAATTCACGGGTAACATTACCTTGATCAGATAATTATGCGCCCAGAAAATAGAATATTCTTGTTTTGTGCGCTACTCGTACTTTTTTCAAGTGCAAATGCCCAAGATTTTCACCTCACACAAATAGAGCGCAGCGCGCCATACCTGAATCCAGCATTTGTTGGTGCCTACAAAGGTTATGAGCGCATTAGTTTACTCAATCGCAACCAATGGATCGGTACGGGCACTCAGTTCTTGACTAGTTACGGAATGGCCGAATTTACGCCAGGCCGCAACTTATCTAAAGAGCGCGCATATGTCAGTATTGCACCAACCTTTAGCAATGACGTCGGTGGTGACTCTCGCATGACGCAACGCTCTTTCGGATTAACCGTAAGCGGGCACTTGCCATTGGCTAAGGGACACTGGCTTGACGCAGGATTACAAACGGCTATTCAACAACGCAGTGCAGATTTTAGCAAGCTACTCTATTATTCTCAATGGAATGGCTTGAGTCTGGATCCTTCGGTTTTTTCTGGCGAAGAAAATGATTTTGTCAGCTTTTCTTTCGTCGATGCGGGCTTAGGTTTGGCTTACCGATATGAACCAAATTCAAGAGGTGAGTTGAAGGAAGGTCAGTGGGCACTTACCACAGGGCTTTCCATGCAGCATGTCAATAAACCTGTATTGCAATACAATTCTTTGTCGGCAGATCGACTTTACCAAAAACTGGTGTCTTATGCGCAGTTTAGTTTAGGCCTGAATGGTGTTTCCGCCTTGAAATTCAGTTTGGCTTATACCCGACAAGGTAGCCATCAAGAGGCAATTTTTGGCGCACTTTACCGACTCCAAATGCGTGGCGCATCTCAAATTACAAATGAAGTAAGCAATCGTTTTTTAACTGCTGGTCTATATTTCAGATCGACTGCTGCGCTATCGCCGTACGTCGCTATTGACTTTGGCGCCCTCGATCTTGGGCTGTCTTATGATGCCGATTTAGGGCGTTTGGCATCGGCATACAGAAATTCTGTTGAAGTGAACCTTAGTTATACTTTCAACAAGAAGTCTATGTTTAAAGGTAACCGTTTGTTTTAAGAAAGAGCGTCCACTGCTCGGCCTGTTTTTTATTCATGACCCGTGGAATCTTGTTTTGAGCGCCCAATTTATTGATGCTTTCCAAGTAGTCATAGAAAACCTGAGTCGGGATCATTTTTAAACTTGGAGCAGGCATGCTGTGCTTGCGCACATAGGCGTAGTCATCGTTCACTTTTTGAAGTTCGGCATCTATTTCCAAAATCAGGTCATCTGAGGCAGTTTCGTCATCACAACCAATAAACCAATTGTGCTGATTACTGATTTCGTCTGCAAAAATGGTGTATTCAGAAAAAGACAAATGATGTCTGTTGCTTACTTGAACCATGCCTTGATTGATGTTGTCTAAAGAAAGGTGCTCTCCACAAATACTGAGATACTGTTTGATGCGCCCTGAAATAATAATTTCTTGCGTGCTTGTATCTACGAAACGCACAAGATCACCGAGCATATAGCGCCACAAACCTGCATTGGTACTGATGACAAGTGCGTAGTCAATATTGGGCTTGACTTCACTAATGGTGTAGGCGAGGTGTTTATTTTTGAGTTCTCCTGATTCGGTAAAGTAGTCTGCATTAAAAGGAATGAATTCAAAGAAAATGCTGTTGTTTAACAGCAGTTTCATGCCTTTTCTTTTAGGACTAATTTGATAGCCGAAGTATCCTTCGCTTGCCAAGTAAGTGTCCAGTAATATTACGGACTCACCGCACACTTTTTTTAATCTTTCCTTGAACGGATCCATGTAGACGCCGCCGTGAACATATACCTTAAAGTTTGGCCAAATCTCATGAATATTTTTGAGCTGATAATGCTTGACAATTTCTTCCAAGAGCAGCACACACCAGCTAGGTATGCCTGCCATAATGCCGATGTTCCATTTGGGTGCTTGCTCGACCATTAGTGGAAGCTTCGCTTTCCAATCTTTTAAATGGGTTATCTTTTTATTTGGTTTGGCAAAAGGCGCCGCAATGAGCGAGGTGTGTTTTTTTAAAATACCGCTGAGGTCACCTTCAAAATGATTACCAACCTTTTTGAGTTTGGTTGAACCTCCAACTGCCAAAACCTTGGATCCGTAAAAAGTATCTGATAAATTGAGTTCATGCAAAACCGAAAACTGACGCAAGGAAACCCGTTGAAAAGAGCGGATCATTTCGGTGGTTACCGGAATTCGTTTACTTGGCGCACCGGTTGTACCAGAGGACAGCGCATAATATTTGATGCGCCCTGGCCAAATATGGTCTTTGGCGCCAATGATGGCATCTTCGAGCCAATCTTGATAAAAAGTGTCGTATTCGGTAATTGGAACTTGTTGCTGGTACCGAGAAACGAGATCGGTGCGTAGAAGCAAGCTCGCGAAGTGGTGTGCTAAGCCAAACTTTGTCTTTTTAGCCACTTCAATGTTTTGTCTGAGGGCCTCTAATTGCTGCTTGTAATCAGGACTTTTGCGCGAAATTCTTTTGAAACTGATCGCGGTACTCCTTTGAATTAATTTTCCGATGATAGGCATGAACCGAGTAGCTTAAATTAGAGTAGGCTTCACACAAAAATAAAGAGAATTATAGTGCGTTCTTACTGCACTTTGTTTTAAATTTGTAAAAAACACCACTATGCAAACAAAAACGTTTATTGTTCCTCAAGATTTTACCCCAGTGGCCGATATCGCCTTACAACACGCCATTGCAACAGCCAAGCCACTCGGTGCCGAAATTCAGCTTTTACATGTTGTGTCTAAAGACACTCAAATTCCTGAAGCACTTGCTCAACTTGAGAACATCATCGGAAACCTCGAACACGAAGGGGTTAAAATCCATCCAAACGTACGCATAGGTAGTATTTTTGAAGACATCGGTGCTTTTGCTGCTGAACACCAAGCTGAATTAATTATCATGGGAACGCATGGTGCACACGGCTGGCAACACATCACTGGTAGCCATGCCCTCAAAGTTGTAACAAGCTCACAAGTACCCTTTATCATCGTACAAGAAAAAGCAGTGAAGGCCTCCGGTTATGACTCTATTGTCGTTCCTATGGACCTCCACAAAGAAACCAAGCAAAAATTATCTATTGTTGCCAATTTGGCCAAATACTTCAACTCAAAAGTTCACGTAGTTACTCCAGACGAATCCGACGAGTTTTTACGCCACCAAGTTCGTTCCAACATCACCTTCTCAGAAAGTTTCTTCAAAGACCGTGGTATTGAAATGACGAGCGCGGTTGTACCAAGTTCAGGTTTTGACAAAGAAGTCGTTAAATACGCGGTTAGCGTAGACGCTGACCTCATCGCTATTATGAACCTGAATCGCAACAATATCTTTACTGCCCTCACCACAAACCACGAGCAGTATATCATTACCAATGACGCGCTTATTCCAACGCTTATTGTCAATCCGATTCACCTCGGCACTGACTACAGCAATATGTTCTCTATGTAAGCATGTCTAAACTGACTACCCTACATGAATTTATTGTTGCCAAGCAAAAAGATTTCCCTTTTGCCAGCGGCGAACTATCTAGGTTATTAAGCGATATCGCATTAGCCGCCAAAATTGTTTCCAACGACGTCAGAAAAGCAGGCCTTGTAGACCACATTTTAGGTGCACAAGGGGGGCAAAACGTTCAGGGCGAAGAGCAGCAAAAACTAGATGTCGTTGCCGATGAAGCCTTTATCCGTGCCTTTGAAAATGGCGGCGAAGTCTGTGGCATTGCCTCCGAAGAAAACGACGATTACTTAGCGTTTAGCTCAGAAGCTGCCCAAAAAGGAAACTACGTAGTCTTGTTTGACCCGCTTGATGGTTCTTCAAACATTGACGTCAATGTATCGATCGGAACCATTTTCTCCATCTATCGCCGCATTTCACCAAACGGCACACCTGCCACTTTAGCAGATATGCTACAAACCGGTGACCAACAAGTGGCAGCTGGCTATGTTCTTTATGGTTCTTCAACCATTCTTGTTTACTCTACAGGCAAAGGTGTTAACGGCTTTACACTTGATCCAGCAATTGGAGAATTTTTCTTGTCTCACCCGGACATGAAAATGCCAGAAGAGGGCAGGCTATATTCCATCAACGAAGGCAATCTTCAAGATTTCAATCCTACGTTGCGTGCCTACCTAGACTACTGCCAATCAGATCAAAATCAAACAGGCAAGCCTTATTCAGGTCGCTATATTGGTTCATTAGTAGCCGATTTCCACCGCAATCTTATTAAAGGCGGCATCTATATTTATCCGACAGTTCCGTCTGCACCTCAAGGCCGTTTACGTCTCTTATATGAATGTAATCCGTTGGCTTTTATTGCCGAGCAAGCGGGTGGTTTAGCCACCGATGGCCAACAAAGAATACTAGCTATCAAGCCAAGTCAACTCCACCAAAGAGTCGGTTTCTATATTGGTTCCAAGAAAATGGTTGAAAAAGCGATGGGTAACTAATCCCTTTAACCCTTTGGCGTCAAACGGATGGTGTAATCCATTGTAACAATTGGAGCCCCTGGATCTTTATTGCATTTTACTTCACGCTTGATGCGTTCCTTCAAGTCATTGATGATGCGATCTTCCACACAAGTTGTTACCGATTTTACAGTGCTTACACCCACAACTTGACCATCTTCATTGACCTGCAACCTGAACATAATTCGACACTCAAAATCGAGTTCGTATTTCGGAAGACTCACGTTATTAAGCCTAACCCGACCTTTACCTGAGCCTCTTCCCGTGCCAGTGCCATCACCTTCGACACCAGTACCTGGTCCTCCAAAGGGGCCGTTTCCCGGTCCATCACCACGACCACTTCCGCCGCTACCAAAATAGTTGGTAGAACGTGTGGTGGTAGAACTGGCATTGGTACCGTTGGCAGAATTATGGTTGTCTGAATTGCCGCTATTGTGTGTGAAATCGCTTTGTGCTGCAGTAGCAACTCGTTCTGTTTGTTCGGCAGGGGGAGCAATGCGTCCTGCCCCAGGAGTTCCTCCTCCGCGGCTTCCGCCAGAGACATCGTCAAGGGTGACGTTATCAATTTGAAATTCTTCAATGACTTCGTCAGAACGCAATGGAGGTGTATCTACCAAAGCATCTTGACGCGCATCAAACTTGATAATGAAAGAGATGAGCAATAAGAAAAGCAGCCAAATAGCGCTGTAAATCAGAGATTTGCGCGCATCTTGTTTGGCCTCGATATAATCTAATTGTAGTTGATCCATTTCCTTATTACTAAACGGGGTTAGCCTTCTTTGGTGGCAATAATCATTTTGAGATCGTTGAGCATACCGATTTTCAGTAGGTCAACAAGCTCCTGAACTTGGGCGTCAAAAGGCAGACGAATGATGACGGTGTTGTCGCCGATTTTTTTAGTTTCGGTTACTAATACGCCTTCTAATTTATCGAGGCCAACTTCGTCGTTATCAACATAGAAATGACGCTGTTGATTTTCATCAAACTTAACAGTGAGGGTCACGTGCTGCTTTTGTGTCTTCTCATTGGCATCAGACTTTGGCAATGGAACTTTGATGACGTTCGGGTTGGCCAAAGTAGAGATGATCAAAAAGAACAACAACAAGAAGAACATGATGTCGCTCAGGGCCGATGTCGCAACTTCGGCATGAAACCTACGGTTACGCTTTATTGGCATCGCTTGGGCGGATTAATTTTACAAACTCTAAATTGATTTTTTGAATCGCTAAAGCATAGTTATCAATGATACCATTCAAAAGGTGATATGCGGTGAAGGCAAGGATACCTACAACGAGTCCAGAACCTGATGAAATCATTTTTTCGTAAAGACCACCAGAGATATTTCCGATAGAAACGTTTTCCGATATAGAGATGCTGTAGAAGATTTTGATAACCCCAGAAATTGTTCCGATGAATCCAAGGGTCGGAGCAATACCAGCGATGAGTCCGAGGTGATTGATGTTTCTTTCCATTTTGCCAATTTCAATATTGGCTACTTTTTCCATGTTGGCCTCAATTTGTGGAATTGGACGACCAATAGATTGCACACCTTCTTTCACTACAGAACCAAAAGCAGTTTGATCGCGATTAACCACATCCAAAGCGCCACTCATGTTACCTGAGTTCAATTGCGTTTGAAGTTCGCTCATTAGGAACATGTTTTGTTTGGTCATGCGACGGATATACAAAAAGCGCTCAACAGCGACATAGGTTGTGTAGAATAATAGCAGGACAATAGGGATGAGGAAAACGCCACCCTTCATTAAAAAGTCGATGGCTGAAATTTCTTCAACTGTTTTGAAACCTGCAGCCTGAGCAGTAGAGTCTGCTTGGCCGAAAAGAAAATTGGAGCTTGATAAAAAGGCTAGTGCTAAGGTGAATTTCACGGAAAACTTCATAATTGCTGTCTATTTTAGTTCGATAAAATTAGTCAAAGACAAGTGGCGCACACTTGGTAATTCTTGGAGATATTCACACTGAATTGTTATTTCAAACGTTAAGTACCTGAATTCGTCACATTTTTTACGACCAAGGAATTAGTTTCGTTAATTTTGCAAACCCCTATGGAACTCGCCACATTCATCAAAGAGCTTGCCAAACATCCTGCCTTGGATCGCAGTGCGGCACATTTACAAGACCCGGCAGCTAAATTGCATTGGAAAGGTTTAGTGGGTTCAGCAAAGGCGCTCATGAGTGCGGTTGTTGCCCAACAAGTGCCAGGGGTTCACCTCTTTATACTAGCTGACAAAGAAGAAGCGGCTTATTTCCTAAATGACCTCGAGGGTCTATTCCCTTCAGATAAACGCTTGTTTTTTTATCCGGCATCTTACCGAGTCCCGTATCAACAAGAGCAAACAGACAACGCTAATGTCGTTACACGTGCCGAAGTACTAGAGCGCCTCAGCGAGCATAAAAACGCCTGGATTGTTACTTACCCAGAAGCGCTTTTTGAGAAAATTCCAAGTAAAAAGAACTTGGTCAAGCATACCATGCGTTTGGAAATCGGTAAGCAATACAGCACCGATTTTTTAAATGAACTTTTGCTCGAATATCAGTTTGAGCGCGTTGACTTTGTATACGAACCGGGCCAATTCTCAATTAGAGGCGGCATTTTAGATGTTTTCTCTTTTGCCAATGAGCATCCTTTTCGCATTGAATTTTTTGGCGATGAAATTGAAAGCATCCGCACCTTTGATGCAGCCAATCAGTTGTCAATTGCAAGTCATCACTTTTTTAATGTGATCCCAAATATTCAAACAGGGCTAAGCATTGAAATCCAAGAGAACATGTTGGGCTTTGTCGGTCAGCAGGCCATCGTCTGGCTTTCAGATGCCGAACGCACCCAAGAAATCATCAAAAAAGAATACGAAAAGGCCGTTGAAATTCATGCTAAAATTGATACGCCTGTCAAGCATGCGCTACCAAACGAACGCTACCTTTCACACCTTGAATGGCAAGAACAAATTGAAAAGTACCGTTTGGTAGAATACGGCCCTGTTTATTATTTTAAATCCAGTCAGCAAGAATTATTTGAAACCATTCCTCAACCTAGTTTCAATAAAGATTTTGAAAGATTAAATACAGATCTGAAAGCCCGAAAAGCCGCTGGTTTTAAAAACCTCATTTTTTCGAATCAGCCCCAACAAATTGAACGACTTTACCAAATTTTCAAAGATATTGGTGAAGAAGGCGAATTTAGCGCTCTCCCAATAGCCTTGCACGAAGGCTTTATTTGCCCCGAGCTCAAGTTGGTTTGCTACACCGATCATCAATTATTTGAACGCTATCATCGTTTCAGGCTTAGAGAAGGCTTCAAGCAGGCCAAACAAGCCCTCACACTTAAAGAAATTTACCAGCTTCAAAAAGGCGATTACGTCACGCACATCGACCATGGTGTGGGCCAGTTTTCAGGTCTAGAAACCATTGATGTCAATGGCAAACCTCAAGAAGCGATTCGTTTAGTCTACAAAGATGGTGATGTTTTGTATGTTGGGATCCACTCTTTACACCGTATATCTAAGTTTACGGGCAAAGAGGGCAGCGCCCCTACACTCAATAAATTAGGCACGCAAGCATGGTCTAATCTAAAGAACAAGACCAAAAAGAAAATCAAAGAACTGGCTTTCGACCTCATCCAACTATATGCGCAGCGTCGCAGCAATCCGGGTTTTGCTTTTGCCCCTGATAGTTATTTGCAAAACGAGCTCGAAGCATCGTTTATGTTTGAAGATACACCGGATCAATTCAAGGCCACCCAAGATATCAAGCGCGACATGGAAGCCGCTAGACCGATGGATCGCTTGGTGTGCGGCGACGTAGGTTTTGGAAAAACCGAAGTCGCGATTCGGGCGGCTTTTAAAGCAGTGACTGACTCCAAACAAGTAGCTGTTTTGGTCCCGACTACCATTCTTTCTTTGCAACATTATCGCAGCTTTAAAAGCCGCTTGGCCGGCTTTCCGGTAAACATCGATTACATCAATCGTTTTAAGTCAGCTAAAGAAATCACTGAAACTTTAAAGAAATTGGCGGCCGGCCAAATTGATATCTTGATCGGCACTCATGCCTTGGTAGCAGAACGCGTCAAGTTTAAAGATTTGGGCCTCATGATCATCGATGAAGAGCAAAAGTTCGGTGTGGCTGTCAAAGATAAACTCAAAACACTGAGAGCCACTGTTGATACCCTTACCCTGACGGCCACCCCAATCCCGAGAACTTTACAGTTTTCTTTAATGGGCGCCCGAGACCTGAGTATCATCAATACGCCGCCTCCAAACCGTCAGCCGGTACTTACCGAGATCATTTCATTTAACGAAGAACAAATTCGCGACGCCATTGCCTATGAAATGGGGAGGGGAGGACAGGTTTTCTTTGTCAATAATAGGCTTTCCAATATCAAAGAACTTTCTGGCATGATCCAACGCTTGTGCCCAGGTGTGCGCGTCGGTATCGGACACGGACAAATGGATGGCAAGCAGCTTGAAAAAATCATGATGGATTTCATTGAAGGTGCCTATGACGTGCTACTCGCGACCACAATTATTGAATCAGGTATTGACATTTCCAACGCCAACACGATCATTATTAACGATGCCCATCAGTTTGGCTTGAGTGATCTCCATCAGCTCAGAGGTAGGGTAGGCCGCAGTAATAAAAAAGGATTCTGTTATTTGATCGCTCCTAAATTTAGCATCATGACCTCAGAAGCCCGTAAACGCCTAGAGGCTTTGGTACAGTTTTCTGATCTTGGTTCGGGCTTTAACATTGCCATGAAAGACCTCGACATTCGCGGTGCAGGTAACATGCTGGGTGGTGAGCAGAGTGGCTTCATTGCTGAGATTGGCTTTGAGATGTATCAGAAAATTCTCAATGAGGCCATGCAAGAGCTCCGCGAGCACGAATATAAAGAACTGTTTGACGAACGCGTGAGTGATCAATTCAATGGTTTTGTTCAAGATTGCATTTTTGAGACCGATATGGAGGTGCGCATCCCTGATCAATATGTAAATCAGGTTGCCGAGCGTTTGAGTTTGTATCAGGCCATGGATAACCTCAAGGACAAAGCCGAACTGGCACAATTTAGCGAACAGCTTGTGGATCGTTTTGGCCCGCTTCCAAAAGAAGTCAAAGAACTATTATTCTCTTTTGAATTGCGTTGGTTGGCAGAATCGTTAGGTTTGGAAAGATTGGTACTCAAATCAGAGAAGCTCGTTGGTCATTTTATCTCGAATCCGCAGTCTCCTTTTTATGAAACAGCTCAGTTTCAAGAAGTCTTACAAAATATTTTAGCGAAACAGAGCGGGTATCGTTTGGTTCAGAAAGACGATAAACTCAGACTTGTGATTGAGCCTATTCGCCATATTAAAGATGCCTTTGAAAAGCTGCAAGCTTTACAAAACGGCTAGAAATTCATTTCCTTGACCTACATCAACAAAAATTAACCCAAATGCACGCAACTTTGCAGCATTAATTTTGTTTATTCACTAATCATTAAAATTTAAAACATGAAAAATTTATTTGTCGGTTTATTGGGCGCTTTTGCCTTGTTTTCTTTTGTAGCTACTTCAGCAGGACTTTGGTCTTTGGATGGTGCGCATTCTCGTTTAGGTTTCACAATTACCCACAACGGTATCACACAAGTTCACGGTAACTTTACAAAGTTCAATATGGAAGTAACTACTCCTAATGAAGATTTCAATGGTGCAACTATCACTTTGAATGCAGAAGCAGGATCAGTAAACACAGGTATTGAAGCACGTGACAACCACTTGCGCACAGCAGATTGTTTCGATGCAGAAAAATTCCCTGCGATCAGCTTCAAAAGTACTTCTGTTAAAGAGACTAAAACAAAAGGAACTTACGCTATTGAAGGAGAATTAACGATGCATGGCACCACTAAAAAAGTTGTTTTCAATGGTGTTCATACCGGAAATAGCAAAAACTACCAAGGTGCTGTAGTAGCAGGTCTTCAAGTGACAGGTTTGGTTAAAAGATCAGAATTTGGAATGGGTCAAGTTAGCCCAGGACTTTCTGACGAAGTAAAATTACAAGCAGACTTAGAAGTAGTTAAAAACTAATTTCTATGAAAAAAGTAGTTTTCTTCTTCTTGCTTTGTTTTGCATTTACTTCAAGCGCTCAGCAATATAAAATTGCAGAAGGTTTCAAGGTTGCTTTTACAAACCCAGATGTCAGTGGAAATTTTGATGAACTCACGTCAACATCACTCGTTTTTAACGAGGCAAATTTGGCGCAATCGAAATTAAGTTTCAAAATCAAAGTCGCTTCAATAAATACGGGCAATGGTTTGCAAAACAAGCATGCACGTGCCGAAGAGTGGTTTGATGCTGAGAAATACCCTTATATTGAGTTCAACTCAAGTAAAATAGAAAAGACAGCTGAAGGTTATAAAGCAACGGGCAAATTACAGATCAAAGGCGAGACTAAAGAAATTACGATTCCATTTACTTTTACAAAAAAAGGTTCAAAAGGAACTTTTATTGCTAAATTTAGTGTGAATCGCAATGATTTTGGTGTCGGGAAGAAGAACGCTGGCGTAGCTGACAACATCAAAATCACGGCAACTATTCCAGTAATTAAAAAATAAAAAATGGTTAAAAAAGTTATTTGGGCCCTAGGGTCAGGTTTGTTAGCAGGAGGTGTTTCCTATTTTTATGGCGAACAATTCGAGCAACAATTATTAGAAGATTATTCGAATGTTGTACCAACAGCAGCTATCTTCATTTCTAGTTTGATCGGAACGATCTTTGCAACACTTGGTCATTGGTTGCTCACTAAGTTCATTCCGTCTTTTGGTGAGTTCATTTTTGCGCTCATTTTTGCCGGAATCAGCACGGCTAGTTTGGTTGGTGTATTGGGCTTTACCTTTACAGACAATTCTACTGAGCTGCATCAATTTATTTTTTATGGATACGCCATGCCAATGCACTTTTTTCCTTTCTTAGCTTGGTACGTCCTCAAACCATTATTTGACAAAAAATAACTTAAGTTTGGCACAATACTTGAAAAGGATGCTTCGGCATCCTTTTTTTATGCAAAAAAGTGCCGTTTTACACAACGAATTCTGAGAAATTACGTAGTTATTGAGATGCTTCGTCAAAAGTACACTTTCCTTATACTTTTTTGCCTTATCCTGATCTCAGGTCTAAGGGCGCAGCTCATCACCAATAATTCATTAAATCCGCAGGGCTTGGTTCAAAACATTCTCCTCGGAAATGGCGTCACGGTTACAAATGTCACCTACAACGGAAGTCCGGCTGCGATTGGCCAATTTACTGCTGCAAATACCAATCTCGGCATCGCAAGCGGTATCGTCATGACGACGGGGACGACCTTGCCTAACGGCGACGGCCCGCAGGGCCCCAATGACCAACCAGGCGCTGGTGTCGATAACAACATGGGTGGCTTTCCGCTGCTTTCTCAGGCCATTGGCGGCACACAAACTTACAACGCCGCTATTCTAGAATTCGACTTCGTTCCTTATGCAGACACCGTACGCTTCAAATACGTTTTTGGCTCCGATGAATACCCTGAGTTTGCGCCGCCAAACAACACCACTTACAATGATGTCTTTGGTTTCTTTATCTCGGGTCCTGGCATCACGGGTTTTCAAAATATGGCCAAACTTCCCAACGGGTCAGTTGTGTCGATCAATAATGTGAATACCATTACCAATCCTTTCTATTTTGTGAATAATGGGGATGGCAATACGGCCCCCTATAATCAAAGTACACAGTATATTCAATATGATGGATTTACAAAGGTCTTAGAGGCTGTTTCTAAAGTGCAATGTGGCCAAACGTATCACCTGATTATTTCCATTGCAGATGTCGGAGACGGCCAATGGGATTCAGGCATTTTCTTGGAAGCCAATTCCTTATCAACTTTGACACCTGTCGAAATAGATTACACGCTTTCCCAACAAGTATTTGCCAATCCGGCTTGGATGGCCGAGGGCTGTGTAAGTGCCCAGGTTACCTTAGAACGGCAAACAAACCTCAATCAGACCCTAACCATTCCGGTACAACTTTCCGGAACAGCTACCAATGGCCTAGATTTCTCCGGAGTTCCGGCCTCTGTTACGTTTCAAGCAGGTCAAACCACCGTTAGTTTCAATATTCAAACAGCCATTGATGCTCAAATTGAAGGGCTAGAATCCTTGACACTAACTTTTCCTATCTCCGATCCATGTGGCAATATTACGCCTTTGGTGCTCGATCTCTGGATTCAAGACAATCAACCCATGGAGGTAACTTTGAGTAGCAACGCGGTTGTGTGTCCCGGTGACCCAGTTACCATCAATTGTTCTGTACTCGGCGGTGTTCAACCGCTTACTTACGCCTGGAGCAACGGACAAACTGGGCCAAGTCTTAGCTTTACACCAACGTCAACAACAGCCATTTGGGTTTCCGTCACTGACGCCTGCGGAAGCGGCCCTGCCTATGACACACTTGTAGTAAACGTACCCGTTTTCCAACCATTAACTTTGCAAATAAGTCCGGATATCACTGAAATCTGTCCTTATATTGAAACCATGATTGGTGTTTCTGCAGCAGGGGGCTCCGGACAATATACTTATGACTGGACAGTCAATAATACGACGGTCGGTTTTGCAGATTCCATCTTAGCGAATCCGGGGTCAACGACAGTTTATCAAGTAACAGTTACAGACAATTGCGGCGCAACTGTTCAAGATTCCATGCTTTATACCATTTTGAGTCCTCCATTGATCGCGCAAACCAACGGCCCATTTGAAATTTGCCCTGGGGATACCGCTACACTTTCTGTAAGTGCCACCGGGGGCTATGGATCTTATTATTATTTGTGGTCCAACCAAGCAACGACGCCAAACATTACCGTGAATCCGGCGGCGTCAACCGCTTATTTTGTTCAAGTTAGCGACGAGTGTCAAACCTTTAGTGTCGGAGCGGTGGCTTATGTTCAGGTGGTTAAGCCACAGGCTAATTTCTATTTTGTCACGGAAGAACCGATGCAAGGTTTACCCGTTCAATTTGAAAACGCATCTCAAAATGCCTGGACTTATACTTGGGAATTTGGCGATGGTTCCAATTCATTTTTAGTGCATCCAAACCATACGTATTTACAGCCAGGCCCTTACGAGATTACGCTCATTGCCATTGACCAAAAGGGCTGTATTGACAGCATTTCTAAATGGATTACCATAGCTCCTGAGCGCTATATTTATTTACCAAATTCGTTCACTCCTGATGGTGATGGACTGAATGACTACTTTTTTGGTCGATTCATTGGCCTCATGAGCGCAAGGTTTTATATTTTCAACCGTTGGGGTGAAGAGGTCTTTAGCGCTACAAATCTCAATTTTGTTTGGGATGGCACCTATGAAGGCATACCCGTACAAGTTGGCACCTATACCTGGTATTTAGTTTATGAAATTGAAAAAGGCATTTACAAAGACCTTTCAGGCCATGTCAATGTCATTCGCTAAACTAGTCGTTTGAAATAATTTCAAATAACTCGTTCAAATTAGGCGAAATAATAATTTCAATTCTGCGGTTCTTCGCTTTGTCATTAGGGTCTACCGGATGAAATTCACCGCGGCCTGCAGCCATAATTTGCGCCGGAGACATGCTTGAATTAGCCAACATGAGTTCTACAACTGAGGTTGCTCTGAGTACAGAAAGTTCCCAGTTGTTTTTAGGAGAAACACTGCTCGTTAGTTTGTCAGTATCTGTATGACCTTCTACTACAATTTCAAGATCGCGTTCAGTTTCGAGTACTCGGGCAAGTTCTACTAGTGCGGCTTTACCTTCCTCTTCAACTTTTGTTGAACCTGAATTGAATAATAATTTGGCTTCGAGGCTTACATAGATTTTTCCATTTTTTTGAACGACCGTAAGACCTTGATTTTCAAAGTTTCTGAGCGCGTTAGCAACGCGTGCTTTTAAAAGCTGAATTTTTGCATCTTTCTTTCTGATGGCCTCTTCGAGTTCATTCACGCGTTTTTCGCGTTCAACAAGCAGTGCTTGCTTCACTTTTAATTCTTCATCGAGTTTCAAAAGTGCGTCTTCTTTTCTTTGAAGTTCGCGGGTTTTAGCCTCAAGTTCAGTTTGTAGTGTCGCCGTTTCTTTAGCGCTGAGGTTCTTTAATTTGTCAAAAGAGTTCTCAAGTGTTTCGTATTGTGCCTCAAGTGTTGCTTGTTCGCGGCTAAGTAAACGAATTTGATTACCCAATTGATTGGTGTCGCCGCGTAATCGGCTCACTTCTTTAGCGGCTAAATCATACTTGGACTGCAAGTCTTTTGAAAGGACTTCGTAATCGGTGCTGCTTTTTTTGTACTTCGCTAATTCTTCGCTGCAGCTTTTTTCGCGTTCTAAGAGTTCGTTGTATTTCTTAGAAGGCACACATGCTGTGAACAAGACACTGCAAAGTAAGGATAGGGCTAAAGTTTTTTTCATGAGTTCAGTCATTTTTACAAAGATGAGTGGAATTATGGCTGAGAATTGGCCATTTTCTTGATTTTATAAACACTAAACTTTGTATAAAGTAACAGTAAGCGGCACGCTTTTCAGTAAATGGCACTTGAATTCCTTAACTTTGCCCCATGAGTACAGCCAAAAAAAGCGATGCAAAAAGCATAGAAATGTTGCAAAAACTAGCTTTGCAAGATATTTCATCGGTTACAGAAGCCTTGAATTATCTCAGAGAGAAGGGGAAGGCACAACATTTGACTGCTGTTTTTGAAAGCTTAAAAGGAGCCGAGCGCAGCAAACAACAGCTCATCGTTGGTTTCTTATCCGATATTCTAGATACCTCAGCAGTTGATACGTTTATTGATTTTTTGGAAAATGAACCAGATGCCGAAACAAGAAAGCTTGTGTTAGCTGCTATTTGGAATTCAAAATTGCCTTTTGATGCCCATTTGCCGTTTTTTGTAATGCTCGCTTCTCAAGGAGATTTCCTCGAAGCCCTCGATTGCCTGACTATTCTTGAAAATATGAGCGGCCCGTTTGAAGAAGCACAGCTTTTAGAAGCGCAATTATTGCTTAAAGAATATTTGGAAGAAAAGGCACCACAAACCGATCAAAAAGCACAAATTATGAGTGAAATAGCTTGGTTTGTAAAGGAACAAAATGAAGGCATTGATGCCGATTTACTACTAGATGATGAATAATTACGATATTTCGAATTCGGCCCTGCAATCCATGACCGGATTTGGGAAAGCCAATGGTCAATTTCAAGACAAAAAAATTTCAATTGAAGTAAGGTCCTTGAATTCCAAAGGTCTTGATCTCAATCTTAAAATTCCTTCGGCGTATCGCGATATGGATACAGAAATCAGACGCATTGTTTCTGATTTACTGCTCCGAGGCAAGATGGACCTCGGTATTTATATTGAAAGTCAAAACCAGGCGGCCAATAATCTTATTAATACTGAATTGGCAACCCAATATTTTGAGGCGCTTAAAGCACTAAATAACACTTGGGAAAGTCAAACGCAAGATTACCTCTCCTTGGTGCTTAAAATGCCCGATGTATTATCTATTCAGCAAGAGGCATTGACTGATGCTGAAATTGAATTTGTGCTCAAACTCGTTAAGGATGCCGCCGCACAACTTCAATTATTTAGAAAGCAGGAAGGGAAGGCGTTAGCTCAAGATTTAGTGGCGAATATTGAGGCCATCAAAGCGAATCTAGAAGCCATTGCTCCTTTTGAACAAGAGCGTGTCAACCAAGTAAAAGAACGCATTCATAAAGGACTCGCCAGTATTGATGAGGCGCGCATTGACGTCAATCGGCTAGAGCAAGAGATGATATTTTATGTAGAAAAATTGGACATCTCCGAAGAAAAACAGCGTTTGCTTCAGCACCTCAATTATTTTGTTGAAACCATGCAGCAAGAGGCCTCAGGTAAAAAATTAGGGTTCATCGCTCAAGAAATGGGACGCGAAATCAATACGCTTGGCAGCAAATGCAATCATGCTGAAATCCAGCGCAAAGTGGTTGATATGAAAGATCACCTTGAGAAAATCAAAGAACAAGTGCTCAATTCTTTATAACATGAATCCGCGTAAAAGCATTGTTATTTCAGCGCCCTCCGGAGCAGGGAAATCAACCATTGTCAAGGCATTGTTGGCGCAAAACCCACAGTTGGCTTTCTCCGTTTCGGCATGCTCACGACTGCCAAGAGGTGAGGAGCAAGAAGGGATTCATTACTACTTTTTAAGCCCTGAAAATTTCAAGCAAAAAATTACAGATGGTGCTTTTTTTGAGTGGGAAGAAGTCTATGATGGTATGTACTATGGCACACTGCATTCCGAATTGGAAAGAATTTGGGCTGCAGGTCAATATGTTGTTTTCGACGTAGATGTAGTAGGCGGATTGCACATCAAAGAATTATTAGGCGCCAATTGTTTAGCCATATTTATTCAACCCCCAAGTATTGCTGTGCTGGCTGAGCGCTTGCACAAGCGCAATACCGATACCGCTGACAAAATTCAGATGCGTCTGGCAAAAGCTGAAGAAGAAATAAAAAGCGCTCCGGCATTCGATGTGGTTGTGGTAAACGACGACCTGAATTTAGCCATTGAACAGGTGAGTAAAGTAATCCAACAATTTTTAGACTAATGAGAATTGGTTTGTATTTTGGCACGTTCAACCCCATACACGTGGGCCATTTGATCATTGCCAATTACATGGCACAATCAGAAAATATTGACCAAGTTTGGTTGGTGGTGACGCCTCAAAACCCTTTTAAAGTCAAAGAGAGTTTATTGGCAGATCACATTCGTTTGGATATGGCCAAAGAAGCCACAGAAGATCATCCATTACTGCAAGTCAGTGATTTAGAATTTCATTTGCCGAAACCGAATTATACTATTTCAACACTCACACACTTCACGGAGAAATACCCGCAGCACACTTTCAGTTTACTCATGGGGGCAGATAACCTGCGCAGTTTTCATAAGTGGTATAACTGGGAACAAATTTTGGCAAAGCATCAGATCTATGTATACCCAAGAGCCCTAGTTGCAAACGAAGCGCCACAAGAAAGCCCTGAAATGTCACATCCTCATATTCATTTCATGGCCGATGTGCCCGTTTTAGGGATCAGTGCAAGTATGATTAGGTCAATGCTTGCCAAACAGCAAGATTGCAGCTTTCTGCTGACCGATAAAGTAATGAAATATATTGATGACCGCGGTCTTTATAAATAAATCTAGCGCATTGTTGGAAACAAAAAGAGGGGGCAAACGCCCCCTCTTTTGTTATCAATACCAGGTCTAAGCCAGGTGAATTATAGTTTCACGAATTTTTCAGTTCGAGTTCCGAATTGGTCTTTTACGATAATCATGTAGGTTCCGCTTTTCAAGGCAGCAAGGTTAAATGTCGTATCAAGTTGATTGGCCGCTTTGTTTTCAAGTACTTTCCCAGAAAGGTCTTGAATGCTGATGTTAGTTTGGGCAGATGGTAGGTAACCACTGATGGCAATTTGCTCAGTTGCTGGATTAGGAACTATTGAGAGCGGCGCAAGTACAGCTTCAATTTTACCGTTGGTTCCTACTAAAATTTGGTAGCCATCGAAAGAAACGGTTTGCGTAACTGGTGTTGGAGGTAAGCCTGGAAGAAGCACGATAAGAACAGTGGCAGTTACTTCAATTGAAATAGGGAAGACACCGATCGTATCAGTTGTTCCGTAAATGTTTGCACAACCATTACCACCACCTAAGTAAGTACAATTACTAATGTTACAAGCATAGTCAAATCCTGGAGGCAAGCCAATTACATTAGAAACTGTAAATTGTTGGATTGTGGAACCTACAAAAGCGCCACTTGGGTCAATTGCAGGAGTAACAGAATCTGGAACTTTGAAGTTCAGGTCTGTGGAGTAAAAAACATTAGGGTCTGCTTGTGGGAAGTTCTGCGTAGTATCAGGCCAAACACCATAAGTGGAGTCAACAAAGTTTGCTCCTGGCGTGCAAGATTGCGCATAGGACACAAAGTAAACAATTGTAAATAAAGAAGATAGGATGAGTTTTTTCATAGCTTTAGTTTTTTATGCTGAAGTAAAAGTACAATTTATTTGCTGTTTTAATTGGTGATTTTACGTACAAGCTTTCATTTTTCTCCGTCAATGGCTTTCAGTACCTTTGCGCTATGGTTCTATATAATGTAACAGTAAGTATAGATGCTGCCGTTGAACACGAATGGCTGCGTTGGATGCAAGAAGAGCATATTCCTGCCGTCATGCAAACGGCTTGCTTTGAAGAATGCAAGTTGTCAAGAGTCAATGGCGAAGAAGATGGCGGCAAAACTTATGCTGTACTTTATTTGGCTCCGGATCAGGCAACCCTTGATCATTACCAGGCACATTTTGCGCCCGCTTTGCAGAAAGATCATACCGATCGTTTTCTTGGAAAATTTGCAGCCTTTAGAACCACCTTATCCGTAGTTAAGTCTTTCAAGAAATGAGTGTTAAACCAAAAAAACAATTAGGCCAACACTTTTTAAAAGACGCCGGGACCTGTCAAAAAATTGCCAAGCAAGTGATCTGGACAAACGACACCAGAAAAGTGCTTGAAATAGGCCCAGGAATGGGTGCACTCAGTAAGTATTTGTGGGAAATTCCTGAAATTGATCTTTGGTTATTAGACGTTGATATTGAGTCTATTGACTATCTCAGGGCACATTACCCAGCACATGCAGACCGAATCTTGTTTGGAGATTTCTTGCGTTTGCGCCCAGAAGAGCTTTTCGGAGACGACTCCTTTATAGTTGTTGGAAATTTCCCGTATAATATTTCTTCTCAAATTTTATTTAAGTGTCTTGAGTACCGCAATCAGGTTCCTCAAATCATGGGAATGTTTCAAAAAGAGGTTGCCGTTCGCGTAGCGCAGGGTCCGGGTTCTAAAGAATATGGCATTATCAGTGTGCTACTCCAAACTTTTTATGATATCCATTATTGCTTCACAGTAGACGAACACGTTTTTATTCCGCCTCCAAAAGTTAAGAGTGGTGTGATTCGTTGTGTGCGCAATGAAAGAGACGCCTTGCCTTGCGATGAAAAACTGTATTTTCATGTGGTTAAGATGGCTTTTAATCAGCGCCGCAAAACCCTTAGAAATTCATTGAGGCAGTTGCTCAAGGACCATCCGTTACCGCCGAAATTTGAGAGTCAGCGCCCTGAGAAATTAAGCGTGGATGACTTTATTGAGTTGACATGTCTGATCGAACAATGGACCGCTGAGGCTAACGCTCAGGAATAAAGCCCTCTTTTTCTTTTTTGCCAACTTCTTCACCGTACCTAAAGACTTTTCTACTGACAATCTTGCCATTCTCATTGAAAGCAATGAAATCACCGTGCTTAAGGCCGTTTTTATAATTGATTTCATAAACCAAATGGCCATAGCGGTCATATTGTCTGAAAACACCATCTAGTTGCCCATTTTGGTATTGCGCTACAATGGTAGGTACAACCCCACCTGGGTAATAGTTAGTCCAAGTACCGTGCTTTTGTCCATTTTTATACTTGCCGATTTCTTTCAATTGAAAGTCAATATGGGAATAAGCCTCATAAGAGCCATGAAATTCGCTCACATTTTCTTTGTAGCCCATTCTATTGAGACCTTCAGAAATATTTTTTTGCGCTAAGATTTTATAGTGCTGCTTTTCTTTGAGCCTTCCATTGGAATAATAGAGCAACCATTCTCCGACTTTTAGCCCATCCTTGTAGGTTCCTTTTAAACTAACTACGCCGTCTGGGGTATACGAAATCCAGGGACCTTCCAATTTTCCGGTACGAAACGAAGATTTATTTTTGAGGCGTCCGTTTTCCCAGTAGTTTTTCCATTCGCCTTCTTCCAAACCATTTGCATAGCGACCACTCATTAAAAGGGTAGAGTCTTCGTACCAAGTTTGCCATTCTCCATTTTTCTGATCTGTTAAATAGCTCCCTGTTCGGTACAAGGCACCGTTTGGATAATAGTAGGTCCAGTCTCCGGTGCGCAGATCTTTTTGAAATTTGGCAACGTAAGAGAGTTGACCATTCGGAAAGTAATAATGCCAAATGCTATCTTGTTTGCCTTCCACAAAATAGCCAGTCATGTCAAGGACTGCATTTTCATTAAACCAAATCCAGCGTCCGGTTTTTTGACCTTTGCTGTACATTCCGCAGGTCAAGGTATCTTTTTCAGATAGCATCACGAGGTATTGGCCGTCTAAAGAATCTAGGGCATAACCGACGCGTTTTTCGAGTACACCATCAAAGCGATAGAATTCCCAGGTGCCGTCTTTTTTTCCATTGACAAATGCCCCTGAAACAGAAAGTACACCGTTGGCGGTTCTCTCTTCGAAAGGCCCGGTTTTTAATCCATTTTGAAAGGTGTATGCTTCCTTAACAACCCCATCTACATAATAACTCAGGACCTTGCCATTGCCATTTTTAATAGTTTGTTTATGCGGCATTTGCTCTTCCCAAAATTCCATCAAATAAATGGTGTCATTGCTCACCACTTCTACAGATTTTGGATGACCATCTGTGTAATAATATTCCCAACGACCAACGGGGCTTCCCAAATCAAATTGGCCTTTTGTCAGGAGTTTGCCATCTTCAGCATATTCTTTATAAGTTGAATCGGGCACATTAAAACTGAAATAAGCTTCTTGCTTAATTTGTTTATTTGGATAATAAAAAGTGCGTTTGCCTTGCAGTCTATTGCGGTAATAATTAGCTTCTTCCTCGAGCACACCGTCATAGGTAAAAAACTGCCATTTACCATGCTTTTCATCAACAGCTGGTTTTACCACACCGACATAATATGAACCAGTTCCTTGTACATGCTTTTTTTGAGCATCCCAATAAATACGAACCTTTGGAGATAAGTTTTCTTTTAAGATTTTATAATCTTGGGCTTGTAGGTTGCTCCAAAGTGCAAGAAAGACGAGAAGGTATCTCATGAGTTTTGAATTTAACGAAACATGAACCTAAACATGAAAAATAAACCAAAAGCCACAAAAGAGACACCGATGACTTTGTTAAGAAGATTCAGCATGCGTTCGTTAACGAAGTTTTTAATTTTTTTGGCCGTAAAAATTTTCAAAATATCAAAACTGAAAAACGTAAGAAGGATGGTGCCTAGAAAAAGAAACAACATGCTGTTGCTGTCTTCAGTACTTTCTCTTTTGGCTACGGATGCCACACTTAACCAATAAAAAATAACCAGTGGATTAGCGAAGTTGAGCAGGAAACCTTTTGCGATACTTAGGCCAAGATTTCTTTTGGGGTCTTTACCTTCTGCGAGGTTAAATTTTTCGGTCACCTCTGCTAATTCAGCATTGCCCGTTGAAATCTTGGTTTTTTTAAACCAATTAAATACGCCATATATGATGAAAATAGAGCCACCAATAATGTCGAAAAGTTGCTTGTTATTACCGGATAAAAGTGAATTGATTTGTTCTACAAATAAAACGGCCAGTAAAATATAAACGATGTCACTGATCAAGACACCGAGATCAAGCGCCAAAGCGCTGCGAATACCCTTTGTAATGCTGTTTTCGATCAGGACAAAAAAGACCGGACCAGGCATCACGGATAAAATAAGACCAATAGAAAATGCGCGGAACAATAAATCCATAGAGCAAAAATAACTTTTCCTGCCACTGAAATGTTTTTTAGCGTTGAATGTTACGGACACTGCGATGTTTATTTCCGGAAATCCACTAAATTTGTCACTCAATTTATACGAAATGAAAACATTGCGCGCTAATCAGAAACTTGAACAAATCATTGAAACAGTAGAAAAAAAGGGACTTGCAGCTCCATCACTAGTTGCTGATCTCAAAGAACTACGTGAAATGGCCTTGCTCGAACAAGACCCATTGGTTGTAAAAGTGCTCCGATTGACCTACGAATTCATCACCGAAAACGAATGTTTTGATGTAGAAGCGCAATACGAAGAGGATGAAGAGGGCAATGAATACCCAATTGAAATCGAAGACCAAGAAAATCTTTTGTATTTACTCAACTTGCTTAAAAACGCTGAGCACAAAATCAACCGCGAAGAGATCAAAGATTACCGCTCAGCACTCAAATTAGAATTGTACTAAGCAACCACCAACAAGGGCAATACGTCTCGCAATAGAGCAGCCTTTGTTCACGGTTTTAATTACTTGCAGAAAAACCTGGATGACCTCCAGGTTTTTTTTGTTAATTACAAAACTGACAATATTTGGATGACGGATTATGCTCAAACCCAATTGTTGGGTCGAGTAATTCATTGAGCAAGGCACTGATGCCTTCATTGACCAATTCGGGTACCATGCTCAGACCTTTGTGTTTTTCAATATTGAGTGAAAAATCACTTTCCCGATTGATCAACGACTCGATTTTTGCTTGGTGGGGTAAAAAGCCAAACTTTTCTTGAAAAAACAGGCAATAAAGGCTTAATTGAAGGGTGTGTTTTGGGCTAGAAAGATTGGTGAGCGCGTCGTTTTTTTCGGTATATTTTACATCTTTTGGCTCGGCCTTGCCCGATTTGTAATCGATGACCCGGTATTGATCTCCAATGCGGTCAATGCGGTCAATAAAACCCACAAAGTTGACCGGAATAGTTTCTCCATTGATATCGTAAGAGATCAAAAGTTCGAAACGTCCTTCCAGCTGTTCAATATACATAGGCTCAGTTAGTGACTTCACAAAGTTGAGCTCTTTTATTAAAATTTCTTTGGTCAAATCCAGGGCCATTTCAAAGCTTAGTCTGTTTTTTCCTTTGCTGAACAGTTGTTCGTTCTGATCAAAATAAGCCAAGAATTGTTTTCTGAGTTCGTTAGGATATAGCGTGAGCATTTTAGCAACGGCTTGCTCGGTGAGTGGGCCTGGAGCGGGTTGAACGGGGTCACCATTTTTATGGCGTTGGGCATATGGTAAATACAATGCTTCTAAACAACCGTGAATGAGCGAACCAAAAGTGTTCTGAGCTAAATCTTCTTCGACTTCATCTTCTTCTCCGAATTCAACGACATAGCGGTAATAGAAATCGAGTGGGCAAGACAAATATTTTTTTAGTGCAGAGGCTGATACTGATTGTGCTAAATAGTGTTTGATGCGCTCGATAATTGCAGGCGTTTTTACAAATTCTGGGCTCAAACTACTTTGACTAGTGCTCGGTATTTGGTATTTATATTCTTCCCATTGGACATGGGGGTTCGTTTGTAACCATTCCATTTCAAGTTGAAGCAGGTAGCGGCTTCTTTCACTGCTGCCAAGCACTTCACTAGCAGTGGTGTAGGTGAATGTTAAATGACGCGCCTCATGCAATAAGCGGTAAAAATGCTGGGCAAAAATCCCTTGTTTATCGCGGTTACTTGGCAAGCCAAAAGCAGCTCGAAGATCCATAGGGATGATACTTTGAACCGGATTGGTGGGTGGCAATTTGCCTTCATTCATTCCGAGTACATAGACGTGTTCAAAGTCTAATAAGCGCGTTTCTAATAAGCCTGTGATTTGGAGCCCAGCCGTTGGATTGCCTAAATAGGCCAAATGCGCTCGCGTCCAGTGTTGGTAAAAAAGCTTTTTGAAGCTACCCAAGGTCATGGTCGGATAGCCATCGGCTAATAAATTTTCGAACTGACGACAACTCTGTTCAAAAGTTAAAATTGCCGTATGCTCAAAGTCATTGGACTGCGGAATAAGCTCAATCAGGAGGCTATTGATTTTTCTAAGCTGTTGCAGTGCTAAATGCCAATTTTGTTGCCAAGGCGTGCTTAATAACTCAATAATTTGCTGGCTAGCCCCGTCTAAATTGAGTTGTGAAATATTTTGAAAAACCCGATTGTATTTAACGGTTTGTTTCTCGGCTGCACTGAGTGCTTGCAGCGCCGTGTGATCAAGACACAAACTGGTAAAAGCATGGTGACAAAAACGTTGAAAATCTTTGTGGTAGAGGGCTGTTGTTTTGAATTTGTTTTTGTTTTCTTGAATTTGAAAACAGAGATCAACCCAAGTCCTGATAGGCGTTTGATCTAGCGGGAGCCCTAGGGTAATATTTGCTTTACCTACATTTATAGGGATATGACGAAGTGCTGCGTGAACTAAAGACTCATCGGCTAAAAGCACCAAGACATCGGCCCAATCTTTTACATGAAGGGCCTTGAGTTCGGTGGCAAGTACCTTGACTTGACCAATGTGTTGCGCACATTCAATCACCTTTACCTGATAGACATCGTTTTGCAGGTCTTTCCTTAGAAATTTTGCATCGGTAATGCCGAAGTGTGCTAAATTTTTACGTTGAAAGGCGCCGGCTTCGTGCTGTGTATTTTCGAAATAATAAGCGTCAGAGTCAATGAAAAAATCAGCTTGTTTTCTCTTTAATAAAAACTCGACGATGCGCTGTTCAGCACCACTAAGGGCATTGAAGCCAGCAAAAATAAAGTGCGTATTTTCTGAAAGCAACAATGCTGGGTTTTCTGCTAAAAAGCGATACGCCATTGCCTTTGTAAAGCCATTTTTATCGGCTAATTTTTTTGCCAGTCCGGTGTGCAAATCTGAAATGTGCTCCCAAAAGGCCATGAATTTTTTTTGGGATAGCGAATAATTTTCTTCATCGATTTGCCAGCTTTCTAAGGCTTTGATAGAGGCTAGGTTCTTATAGAGTTGTTCGACGTTAACTAGATATCGATCGACATCATCAAAGTCAGCTAACAAAATAGTTCCCCAACTTAGAAATTCTTCAAAAGGCTGCGCTTCAGCGCCTAAGACTTCCTGATATACCTCAAAAAGTAGGAGCAGCACGCGTGTGGGATGCACTATTTTTTTAGGACTCAGTTCAGTAACCCATTGATCAATAGTTTGTATGACGGGGGCAAGCATGGGCCCGTTGTTTTGCCGATACAAGGCATTTAACAGATATCGTTTGGCACGCTCTGAAGGCAAAATAACATGGAGGTCTCGGCTTTTTTCGAGTTTTGCTAATATTTCTTTGGCAAGTTGGTCAAGGACTTTCATGAGCATTGATCATTCAAACCATACTTTTTCAAAAAAGGAAAAAGGCCTGTTTGAGTGCATGAATTTGTTCCCGCCATAGCTCTTGATCACGACGAAGTGCGCAGCACCAAATTGAATCTGAACAAAGTTGAGCCCTTCGGGATAAGTATCTGAAAGCCCATAAAAAACGACTGATCCGTCGTCTAGAATTTTTTTAGTGATGTTAGCACCGGTGGGTGGATTGATATAAATACTGGCTAATTCTTCTTGAGAGATATTGGGGTCAAGCACTTGAAGGTCGATTTCAAAGGTGTTGCCTTGACCAAGTTCTCGGTAAACAATGCGTTTGGTACCGTCTTCGAGGTCTTTGACATAGGGTTTGCCCGGGAATTTAGCAACCAGACCTGAGTTTGGGTCTGAAAAAATATATTCGGTAGGTTTTCTGAGTTTTTGCTTGGCAACAGGGGCCTTTTCAGCCACAGACCACAGAACGGGCCTTACGCGGTAGCCTTTTGCTCTTAGCAATTGAATGAGGCCATCTTCGCCGCCTAAATGACCAGCACCCACGGCGCAAAAGAAGCTGGTATTGCCTTTGAGTAAGTTGATTATTTTGTCAAGCATGAGTTTGTTGCGCTTGACTATAACCTCTTCATAGAGCTGATCTTGAACAGATAAGTTAGATTTCATGAAGCGCTGTAGGGCTTCGATATCGCCTTTGAGATACAATTCTTTCAATTTCTCTTGGGTGAAAGAATTGATGCCGTTATCAATGATTTTACGCTCGCTTAATTTGAATTCATTGGTCAGGGCATATTGGTCTTCTAGTGCTTCTAGTGCAATAACTGGTTTGTTGTATTGCAAGGCCAATACTTGAAAATAGGCATCTAAAAATTGTGGCATGCCATTTTCTGAACCGTAAATAGTTTCAGAGCTTTGATCAGAACTGGTATAGGATTTTCCTTGGTCGTCGAATTTGGTTTCTGGCAATTTTTTTCGGGTGTCCATCTCCTCGAAAAGTCGATAAATATCGGTTTCAAGGACGAGGGTTTGCGCTTGCTCAAAAGCAATGTAGACACTATCTGAAAGGTCAAAAAGTGAGCGATCGTTGGCATGTAGGGTGCCAAAAATATAAGATTTGACTTTTGATTTCGGATGGCTGATTTCCCAAAGTAATTCTTTCTCGGGCAAAATCAATTGTGAAAAGCCTAAGGAGAAGCAACTTAAGAAAAGGAGGAGTACTCTGACCTGCATTGATTCAAAGTTAAGCAATTCCCTGCACAAGTAGGAAGGCTAGAAAAACTTAAATAAAAATCCGTTGAATATGATCCTCGGTGTAGGCGTAAGCCAAATAGGCAAGCGACGGAAGTTCTTTGGTCAGAACGAGCGGACTCTTTCTGCCTAAAGCGATTTTACCGTGCGTTTCGCTGAGCTCTAGAGCTGCAGCAGCATTGATGGTGAGGGCATTAATGGCTTCCTCAGGGGTCATTTTCATTTTGATACAAGCCAAAGACAGGACATTCATCAAATGATAACTCGGTGAAGAACCCGGGTTGAAATCACTGGCTAGTGCTAAAATAGCATTGGCGTCCATGAGTTTTCTGGCGTTTCCAAATGGGATAGTTAAAAAATGTGAACAGCCTGGTAATAGGGTTGCAACGGTAGCGCTATTGGAAAGTGCAGCTAGGTCGGCATCGTCTAATTCTTCGAGGTGGTCTACTGAAACTGCATTTTGGTCTACGGCTGCACCAACACCGCCCATGATTGAAAATTGATTGACGTGAACCTTGGGTTTGAGGCCATATTTGGCTCCCGCTTCAAGAATTCGGGTCATTTCTTCAAGGGTGAAGTAGTTGCGTTCGCAAAAAACGTCGATGTATTCGGCAAGATTTTCTTTAGCTATTTGAGGTAAAAGCTCATTGATGAGTAAATCAATATAGCCTGTTCGATTTTCTTTAAAAGCTTGGGGTAGGGCATGCGCGCCCAAAAAAGTGGCTTTGATTGCGATTGGAAAATGGGCCTTGAGTTGGGCAATAACGCGCAGCATTTTTAATTCACCGTCTAGGCTTAAGCCATACCCGGACTTAATTTCAAGTGCGCCAGTTCCGGCGGCTATGATTTTTTCAATGCGTTTTTTAGCGGCATTGAAAAGCTCGGCTTCAGGCATGTCATTGAGTTTGCGTGCAGAGTTCAGAATGCCGCCTCCTTTTGCCGCAATTTCTTCGTAGCTGAGTCCTCGAATGCGGTCCACGAACTCTTCTTCACGGCTTGCGGCAAAAACCGCATGCGTGTGTGAGTCAATAAAAGCCGGCAAAACATAACAGTTCGTTGCATCAATGACCTCGACATCTCTCCAGTCAGTAATTCCTGGCCAGTCGGACATCAGGCCGTAGTCCACAACCGTGTTGTCTTCAAGTGCAAGGTAGGCATCTTCTAGCACGGGCAGGTGCTGCATTTGTTGCCCGCGGATGGCGCTAGGCAGGTTTTCACCAACCTGAACCAAGCCTTTTATATTCTTAATAAATTGTTTGCGCATACGTAAATTCACTGTAAAGATACAAGCAATTTCGGCTTAATTTCGAGTATGTCCTTAACTGATATTTGGCAACATCATGACCTCCTCGGAAAATGGGGTGAAGACTACGCGCTGCAACACTTACTCAAGTTGGGTTATACGCTCAAGAGCAGCAATTACCGCTTCAACAGAATGGAAATCGACCTCATCATGATCGACCAAAATACTTTAGTCATGATTGAAGTGAAAACGCGTCAAAGTGCTGCGCTAGGCGAACCCTGGAAGGCAGTCAATTTGGCTAAGCAACGTCAAATTATTCGGGTAGCAAACTATTTCACGAAGGCCATTCAATGGCCGCATGAAGTGCGCTTTGATATCGTTTCAATCGTACACAACCAAGAAAATACTGAGTTGGTGCATATCAAACAGGCTTTTAGCCCGCTTCCGTAAAAACTCAGAGCTATACGTGTAAAGCGCGGTCTGCAGTAGCAGCTAAAGCCGCTTCTTTAATGGCTTCAGAATAGGTTGGGTGGCCGTGGCAAATTCTGGCAATATCTTCAGCAGATGCACGGTATTCCATAGCAGTTACGGCTTCCATTATGAGGTCAGCAGCGCGTGCGGCAATCATATGAACCCCTAAAATTTCATCTGTTTGGCTATCGGCTAAAATTTTGACAAAACCAGCGGTGTCCATACTTGCACGAGCTCTACCTAAAGCTTTAATCGGGAAAGATCCGGCTTTATAACTGATGCCTGCTGCCTTGAGCTCTTCTTCTGTTTTACCAACGGCAGCAATTTCTGGCCAAGTATAAACAACACCAGGGATGAGGTTATAATTGATGTGCGGATGCTGACCCGCAATTGTTTCAGCCACAAATACACCTTCTTCTTCAGCTTTATGCGCAAGCATAGCGCCTCTAACGACATCTCCAATTGCGTAAATGTGTGCTTGGTTGGTTTGCAAATGATCATTGACCTCAATTTGGCCGCGTTGATTTATTTGAACACCTGCTTTTTCGAGGCCTAAACCTTCCGTGAAAGGTTTGCGCCCTACAGCTACTAGACAGTAATCAGCTTCTAGTGTAACCACTTCACCTTTTTTATTTTCCGCAGTGAGCTCTACGAGTTTTCCTTTATTTTTTACACCCAAAACTTTGTGTTCAAGATGGAATTTAAAGCCTTCTTTTTTCAAAATCTTGGTAAATTCTTTGCCTAGCCCAGCATCCATAGTTGGCAAGATACTTGGCGCAAACTCAATGACTTCAACAGTGGCACCTAGACGGGCGTAGACTGAACCTAATTCAAGTCCAATGACACCACCACCAATCACGAGCATCTTTTTAGGAATCTCGGTCATGTTGAGTGCTTCAGTTGATGTGATGATGCGCTTTTTGTCTGGTTCCATTCCTGGGAAATAGTTGGGCTTACTTCCTGTGGCAATAATGATGTTTTTACCAGAAATTTGGGTGTTTTGTTCACCTGTAATCTGAATGGTATGGGCATCGATAAAAGAACCCAAGCCATGATAAACAGTGACTTTGTTTTTATCCATTAGGAATTTAACACCTGCGCATGTTTGCGAAACCACTTCGTTTTTACGAGCGATCATTTGGCTTAAATTCGCTTTAAGACCCGTAATTTCAATGCCGTGATCCGTGAAATTATGTTGGGCGTTATGGAAATGTTCTGAAGAATCAAGGAGTGCTTTTGAAGGTATACAGCCGACATTTAAGCAAGTTCCACCAAGGGTATTGTATTTTTCAATAAGGGCTGTTTTCAAACCCAATTGCGCACAACGCAAAGCTGAAACATATCCACCGGGTCCTGAACCAATAACTACGACATCAAAAGCATCCATTTTCTGTAAATTTTTTACAAAGTTACTGTTTGTCTACGAACAACCAAAGCCTTAATTTTGTGTTATTATATTGTGCTAAGATTCAGCCTCTTTCTCTCCTTTCTGTTTTGCTTGTTGTTTCAACAGGTCAGAGCTTCTCATATCATTGGGGGCGATATCTATTACAACTTTTTGGGCAATGACCAATACCGATTTTTCATTACCCTTTACCGAGATTGCGCTTCCACTGGCGCCCAATACGACGACCCGCTGTACCTTTCCATTTTCAAACAAGGAAACGTTCACCATTTAACTGTACAAGTGCCATTTCCAGGTTCGGTTGTTTTACCCAATAATTTCAATAATCCGTGCGCTACACAACCTACTGGCATTTGTGTTGAACGCGCCATTTATCAAGTGGTGCTTACCTTGCCGCCAATTCCAGGTGGCTATACAGTTTCTTATCAGCGTTGTTGCCGTGGTCCGAATATTACTAATTTACAGTTCCCAGATGATACCGGCCTCACACTTGTAGCTCAGGTGCCAGGTTCAAATACCGGGGCCTCTAATAATAGTAGTCCGAGGT
>JAURHO010000274.1 GCA_030833265.1 Crocinitomicaceae bacterium
ATTGCAAGTGCTTTTCTGTCTTCAACGAACTTAGTGATTTCTTCACTTAACTTAGCAGTCATCATCTTGTCGATGGCTTCTACCATGTTGTTTTTGTCGTGCTCGTATCTCTTAGCGAATTCTTCTCTAAGTTCAGCAGCAGGTGCTTCACCAATGATTTGATCGAGTTGAGGGTCTGCTAAATTGGCAATTGAAAGTACGTCCTCGGCAATTTTCGTTTTGTTAGCAGAAAACAAATTCAGGCCTTGCTGATAAATGTTGTAAACACCCTGAAAGCGATCACCCATACCGATAGGCCAAGTTAATGGGCGCACACGGATATTGAGCTTTGACTCTAGTTCGTCGAGCAAATCAAATGCTTCTTTACCATCGCGGTCCATTTTATTGACAAAAATGATCACGGGCGTATTGCGCATGCGACAAACCTCCATGAGTCTTTCGGTTTGGGCCTCCACCCCATTGGCGCAGTCGATGACAAGAATGACACTGTCTACAGCGGTTAGTGTACGAAAGGTATCTTCGGCGAAGTCTTTGTGACCTGGTGTGTCTAGGATATTGATCTGCTTGCCGTTGTAACCAAAGGCCATAACTGAGGTAGCAACAGAGATTCCACGCTGCTTTTCAATTTCCATGAAGTCAGAGGTAGCAGACTTCTTGATTTTGTTGTTTTTCACAGCGCCCGCCGTTTGGATCGCTCCTCCGAAAAGCAATAATTTTTCAGTAAGTGTCGTTTTTCCGGCATCGGGGTGGGAAATAATCCCAAAAGTTCTGCGGGTTTCGATGGCTTCGTTGAATCTCATGTGGCGAGGTATTGAATATGGGTGGCTATGAATGCAAAAAGACCGCAGTGCGGTCTTTTAAAGTTTTATTTCAGACAGAAATTAAAATACTTCTGCAGCAGTAAAATGGAATTTACCTTCGATTTCTGCATTCTCATCTGAGTCAGAACCGTGAACTGCGTTACGACCTTTGCTTTCTGCATAAGCCTTACGGATAGTTCCGTCAGCTGCCTCAGCAGGATCAGTAGCACCAATTAAAGCACGGAAGTCAGCAACTGCATTTTCTTTTTCAAGGATAGCAGCTACGATTGGTCCGCTTGTCATGTACTCAACAAGCTCTCCGTAGAACGGACGCTCAGCGTGTACTGCATAGAAAGCTTTCGCTTGCTCTTCTGATAAGCGTGTGTATTTCATTGCTTTGATGCTGAAACCAGCATTGATAATCATGTCGATGATTTTACCCATGTGCCCGTTTTCGATTGCATCAGGCTTGAGCATTGTAAAAGTTCTATTGGTTGCCATTTTTGATAAATTTGGGTGCAAAGATACCACTTTTTTAAGAATCCCGAAAGCCTATTATTTGGATTTCTTGGTGACAAATTCAATGATGATACCAAGCGTTGGCTGAAGAATTCCAGATGCGTTCTCAATGAACTTTGTTTGGTAGCGCGTTGGGTCATTAGGATTGATGATTCCTTGCCCATTGGCATCCGTTTGCAATAATAAAATTGGCGCCAATTGCGCTTTGTAGCCGTAAACATTCTGCACATCAAAATAAAAGTTCATGTTGAACTGCTTTAAATAAAGTTTTTTGTCGACACGAATATTCAACTGATGGAAACTACTTTCGCGTTGGGTATTGAGTTGGTTGTAATCGAGTAAACCCACTCCGTTGATGTTCCAGTTGGTGATCAAGCTCGATGTAGCGACGTCGTATGGCGTGTAGGGTGCTCCACCTGAAAACAACCAGCGCATGCCAAATTCCCAGCCATTTTTGAAGCGCTTACCTCCTGTTAAGGAAACGATGTGTCGGCTGTCCCATGAAGTTGGAACGTAATTGTTGTTTTTATCTAAGAATTCTGAACGCACCCAAGTATAGGCGAGCACTGCATAAAACCCTTTGTAAAGCTTTTGCTGATAAAGAAATTCAGCACCATAACTGCGGCCAGAAGAGCTTGAGCTCACTGCTTCATTACCAACAACCCCAAAGTCAGAGCCAATATTGGCCAAAGAAATAGAATCTTTTAAAGAGA
>JAURHO010000275.1 GCA_030833265.1 Crocinitomicaceae bacterium
TTTCTGGGCGTGTTCCTTATCGCGGCAAGCTCATTGAAGTAATGTTTCAACTCATCGGTGGGCTTAGAGCCGGAATGGGTTACTGTGGTGCGGCCAACATTGAAAAACTCAAAGGAGCACGTTTTGTGCGCATAACCTCTGCTGGTGTTCGCGAATCACATCCGCACGATGTAACAATTACCCGCGAAGCGCCTAATTATAGCATTAAGTAGTCTTAATAATTTTTAAACCAAGAATAATCAAACTAATGAAGCATCTTATTTTAATTACAATTTTTAGCTGCTTGAGTTTAACAGCTGTGGCTCAAAAAGATCCAGTCGTGATGTCTATTGACGGAAAGCCGGTTACACAAACCGAATTTCTTCAGATCTATACCAAGAACAATCCCAACCCAAGTTTTGACAAAGACTCCCTGGATCGTTACATGGAACTTTTTCAAGTTTTTAAACTTAAAGTTGCCGAAGCAGAAGCTTTAGGTTATGACACTATTCCGCGCTTGAAAAAAGAACTTGATGGCTATAAAAAACAGTTAGCACTTCCTTACCTCATCGACTCCGTTCAAAATCAGACAATGGTTGCTGAGGCCTATAACCGCACTGCAACTGAAGTGCGTTGTTCGCATATTTTAATCAAACTCGACCCAAATGCGAGCCCGAAAGACACGCTTGAAGCCTACAATCGTTTGCTAGGCTTGAAAGCCAGAATTGAAAAAGGTGAGGACTTCGCGTCTGTAGCAAAATCGAAAAATGGCTCAGAAGACCCTTCCGTAGTTAACAATGGTGGTGACCTCGGATATTTTACCGCATTTCAAATGGTTTATCCTTTTGAAGAAAAAGCCTACACAACGCCTGTTGGTCAAGTGTCTATGCCTTTCCGAACTCGCTTCGGTTACCACATTTTAAAAGTAACAGACAAGCGTCCTGCTCGTGGTACAATCAAGGTAGCACACATCATGATTGCAACAGGTCGTGATGCTTCAACAGAAACACGCATTAATGCCGAAAAGAAAATCAATGAAATTTATGACAGCTTAGTAGCAGGGGCTGCTTGGGATAAAATGGTGAGCGCCTATTCTGAAGATGCCAATAGCACCAAAAAAGCAGGTGAATTGCCAACTTTTGGATCCGGTACAAGTCAGCGAATGGTGCTTGAATTCGAAGATGCTGCTTTTGCACTTAAAGAGGTCGGACAATTCTCCAAGCCTGTGAAAACGCAATATGGTTACCACATCATCAAATTGCTAGAGTGGTCTCCCGTGAAGTCTTTCGATGCCATTCGCCGTGAACTTCAAGCCAAAGTCAACAAAGATGAGCGCTCCAAAGTAACTCAAGACTCTTTTGTACAAAAACTCAAAACACAATACAACTACCAAGATAAATCTGCCAAAGGACTCGAGTGGTTTGTCAATAACCTTGACTCCAACTATTTTGTAGGTAAATGGAAGGCTACAGACTTGAAGTCGAATAAAACATTATTTGTACTCGGCGGTCAAAAATTCAAGCAGCAAGAATTTGCCCAGTATGTCGAAAAGAACTTCAGATCTGTACGTAAAGATGCAGTGGCAGTGGTTGTCAAACAACTTTACCAGCAGTGGGAGAAAGCAGCAATTCTATCTTATGAAGAAGCTTTGTTGCCTGCAAAATATCCTGCTTTCAAAGCACTAGTGCAAGAATACCATGACGGTATTATTCTGTATGAAATCATGCAAGATCAAGTATGGAATAAGGCAGTAAAAGATACCGCTGGTTTACGCGCTTATTTCAATGAGAACAGAAGTAAATACACTTGGTCAGAACGCATCAATGCCACCGTTTACGAGTGCAAAGATGAGCACATTGCAGTTCAAGTGTACGGAATGTTACTCAAGTCAGATACCATCACTTCGAAAAACGTACTTGAGGTCATTAACAAAGATTCAGAATTGAACTTGAAAGTGCGCATGAATAAATTTGAGTTGAAGCAAACACCTTACCTTAATAATCGCAACTGGACTGTCGGCCTGAATCCGG
>JAURHO010000276.1 GCA_030833265.1 Crocinitomicaceae bacterium
ATACGTCACGCCATTTGCAGTACCCGCAGACAGCACAGGATTGGCTGTAAGGGTTGCAACGCCTGTCAAAGTAGTAGTTCCAGTTACCCCCAAGGTGGTGGACGCTGTAATTGCTTTTGCAGCCAACGTGGTATTTGCCACGGTCATCGTGCCAGTAGCCGCACCAACATTGACCGCAGTAGCCGCCCCGCCTAAATTTAAGGTGGTCGCTGTAGCATTTATCAAATCAAACGATGTGCTTGGCGTGGTGATGCTGGTGGTTATATTGGGAGAGGTTGTCGATAAGACCCCCGCAATATTAGCCGTAGTACCCACATACAGCGCCTTAGCTATACCCGCACCACCAGCCGTAATGATTGAGCCTGTGGAGACGCTAGAGGAGTCTGTGACCAGTGTGGAGGAAATACCCGCCGCAAACGGTATACGAGCCGTTGTAGCCGTCTGACCGTCCTTTGTAATAGCCGTGGACAGACCTGTTGCCAAGTCCGCTGTGAGGGCGTTAAAGGCGGTCGAGGATATGACCGTGCCTGCGACTACTGGTTGCCCAGAAGTGTTTATTTGGAATGTCCCGCTGCCGTTGTAACTCATTTTTTACCTTTCAAAGCTTCAGCAAGTGCATCGTATGTTGTGGATTCTTTCACTTGTTTTTTGACTTCTCTGTTTTTCATAAAATCTTTTGCAAATTTTGGTGCAATTGAATTTGTTAAGCTATCCAAATATTTTGTAATCACGCTGCCAGTGTTAGAGTAGTTAACCGAACCAGGCGGCTTGACCAAAGCATCTTTTAAAGTATCTCGCAAATCTATCAATGTCTGACGGCCTTGTTTCCCAAACATATAAACAAGTTTTTCTTCGCTATCCAAAGTGTCAATTGTTGTTTTTAGTTTAGCAAATGAAAGTTGATCGCTTGCATTTTTAGTGAGCTGGTCTTTCATGTATTGAATAGTTTGACCTTGCAGCTCGGCATACGCTTGTTGACCTTGTGGCCCACCTTTTTTCAACAACTTGGTGACAGTCCGCATTTCTTCCAAACTGCCTTCAAGCACTACATGAGAAAACACATCATCTAACGCCACAGCGCGGTCTGCATAGCCGCCCTTAGTGCCAAGCAATTTAGCCACGCGGTAAGTGTTTTCAAAGTCATTTGCAAGCTCTTTGCGTTGCGTTCTAGCGACGCGGTATAAGTCCCCGCCAGCACCCTCGGTCATGTCGTTGATAACGTCTTTAACTTGCCTCATAAACAAACCGGATGGCTTACCAGCCTCTCCCAATTGACCCGCAGATTTATACAGCTCCTCAAGATCATCAATGGTTATTTGACCATTTTTGATTTTTTTCAATGCGTCCAAATCTGCTTTAATTGATTTAATTTCAGGAACAGAAATAGCTTTGCCCGCATTAGTTTCTAACCATTGATCCAAAAGTTGAGTGCTTACTACTTGTTTAGTTTCGCCAGCATCTCGAGCTGCTTGGTAGGCATTGTCCACTTTAAGGGTTTTGGCATCAAATTGTTTGACCATTTCTTTATCAACAATAGTACCAATACTTCTCAAATTTGTATCCACAGGCGCAATCTTTGTTCCTGTTTGTTCTGCTAAATCTTCAAATCGTTGCAAAATCTTTTGTTTTTGGGTTTGCTTAAATTCAGTTAAACCTTTTGCCAATTCTGGGTTTTCTTTTGGCAAATCAGATTCACGTTTTAAAAGCGCAAAATCTTGTAATTGTTCGCCTTTGGTCAAAGGAATATTCTGTTGCAAGGCTCTTTCTTGGCGCACTAAAGCTGGGTTTGTTGATGCTGCACCCATACCCACCATTTGCGGGTTTTGCGGCTGTAAAAGCGCAGCCATGCGTTGCTGGGTGGATACCGCAGCCGGTGCAACAATGTTTTTCATCTGACCGCCAGCCGCTGGCGCTAAAACAGATAATTTATTACCCAACGCTCCATAGGTCGGCGGTAAAGCACTTAAAGCCTT
>JAURHO010000277.1 GCA_030833265.1 Crocinitomicaceae bacterium
ATGCCAAACTTTTCCTATATCATGTAATAGGCCTGCGCGCTTAGCTAATTTAGCGTTTAAACCCAACTCCGCTGCCATGGTAGCACATAACTTCGCCACCTCCCTTGAATGTTGCAAAAGATTTTGCCCATAAGAGGAACGAAATCTCATCCGACCAATCATCTTGATTAACTCAGGATGTAAGCCATGAATACCTAGTTCGATAACGGTTTTTTCTCCAATCTCGATGATTTCATCGTCGATATTTTTTTTCGTCTTATTGACTACTTCTTCAATACGCGCAGGGTGAATACGGCCATCAGATACCAATTGGTGTAAGCTGAGGCGTGCAATTTCGCGACGCACAGGGTCAAAACAAGAAAGAATGATCGCTTCAGGGGTGTCGTCTACGATGATTTCTACACCAGTAGCGGCCTCAAGCGCACGGATATTTCTACCCTCACGACCAATGATGCGACCTTTGACTTCGTCTGATTCGATGTTGAAGACAGAAACAGCGTTTTCAATGGCTTGTTCTGTGGCTACGCGTTGAATACTTTGGATAACGATTTTACGCGCTTCTTTGTTGGCATTGAGTTTGGCCTCTTCAGTAATTTCTTTAATAGTGGCCATAGCCGCCGTGCGGGCTTCGTCAGTGAGGGCCTGCATGAGGTGTTGCTTGGCATCTTCAGGAGCCAATTGGGCAATTTTAGACAACTCGGCAATTTGCTTTTGGTGCATTTTGTCGAGTTCTTGCATGCGGGTTTCGAGGTGAGCTGCTTTAGATTGGTAGTCGGCTTGTGTGCTTTCTAATTCTTTTTCTTTGCGCCCAATTTCCTCTAGTTTTTGATTGAGAGTTTTTTCTTTGGTGCGGAAGCGATCTTCATTGGATTGCATGCGCTTTTCACGCTCCTTGATAGCTTCTTCGTGTTCTTCTTTTTGCTTTAAAAAACGTTCTTTGGCTTGTAAGGCTCGCTCTTTTTGAATGGTTTCAGCCTTTGATTCGGCGTCTTTAATGATGCGTTCTGCATCTTTTTTAAGCACACTTTTTTGAAGTACGAAAGTAGCGCCGCCACCTCCTAGTGCTCCGATTAATAACCATAATATATCCATACTACACTAATTTGTAGTTGTGAATGGCAAGCGTGAGGATTTATTGAATGTCGTTTAAGTCTTGTCTGAGCGCTTCTAAGGCTGCTTCGAGGTCCGAGTAATCGGGCTCTTGAACAATTGGCTTAGCTTCTGCTTGTGCTTTGGTGAGCAATTGCAGTGCGGACATTGCCAACAAGTCTTGGTTATCATTGACGGCATAGTTTTTTCTGAGTAATTCAATCGCTTTATTGATATCGGCAGCTGCCTTTGAAACGGCAGGTGCTTCGGATTCCGGAACATTTAAAGGGTAGGTCCGGCCGGCGATATTGATTTTAAGGGCAACTTTACTCATTAGGCTTGTTTAAGCTTTTCTATGCAGAATTCAATTTCTTTCACGAGTGCGTTAATTTCCTCGGCATTGCGACCTTTTGGCGCAACCGGAATTTCCACAACTTTGTTTTGAGCCTCCGCCAATGCGTCTGATAATTTGGCAACCTCTTGTTGTAATTGAGCAACTAAGGTTTGTTCTGCCTTGAGTTGTTCATTGATGCGATTGATTTCACCTTGCAAGACTTCGTGCTGTGCACGTTCTGTATGCAAGAGCCCAGCCAAATGTAAGCTGCGACTACGGATATCGGAAATGAGGTTATTTAGATTTTCAGTCATGTTAAGCGGTGACTTTTCACAAAGTTAACAAGCATTCGTTTACATCCTACAAAATCAGCCAAGGAATTTGTATTTTTTCTTGATTAGTTTTGTGTATGCGCTACCTGCTCTTGTTTTTCCTCTTGTTTTCAGTTTTTCAAAGTTTCGGGCATCACACTCTACTGTACAAACTTTACTTGCTCCGGAATCCAGTGCAATTTGAGTAAA
>JAURHO010000278.1 GCA_030833265.1 Crocinitomicaceae bacterium
TTTATCAAAAACGCCAGATTGCTTAAGAAAATTGAAGCGCCAAGTTTTGTGCAGCATCAACTTTTGCCAAAATTCATAAAAAACACAGATACGTCATGACGAAGAATTTAATCAAAATAAAAGAATGTTTCTTCAAGAATTTTACCTAAAACCAGACATACGCCTGCCATAAAAAAATCATCTAATGTGAAGTGTTTTCGAAAAATACCTCCATGTCAGTAAATACTATCAGTTCAGAGTTTCACCTAATCAATGATGGTGAAATTAACCGCAAAATTGCCTATTCACAAATAGGTCAAATTGATGCAAAAAATATTTTCTTATGCTTACCGGGACTGCTAGAGACTCGTGAAAGTTTTCATCCTCTATTTAGTATGGTTGAAAGCTATGATGCATGCTGCTGGTTAAGTCTCGACTACTGTGGCAGAGGAGATTCGGATCCTCTACCACCCATTGCGAACTACTCATTCTCAAAATATCTTGCTGATACAGAGGATTTGATTGAGTCATTGATTGTGCCGCAGCAAGTGGATGCAAGTCGCAAACTCCATCTGATTGGAACAAGTATGGGCGGCATCCTGGCAATGCATTTAGTGAATCGCGTTCAACATAGGGTAGATAGCGTGATTCTCAATGATATTGGCTTATACCTTCACTGGTCATCATTGATGACTCTATACCAAAATATCAAAGAATCAAATAACCAACTCAGTAAATTAAAAGTGGATGCACGAGCTATCGATGCAGTACAAAGCCGGTCACACTTTGATTTGCCCTATGACTTCGATTTATTTGGAATGCGTTTTAACTCATTACTGAAAAATTTCACAGGTAAAGTGGTTTTGCTGCATAACGCTGAAAGTCCAATTTGCCCAATACATGTGGCGACTCAATCTCAAACAAGATACGCCAACCTCAAAATTTGGACTTTAGATAAACCAGGTCACCCAGCCAAATGGGAGGAAAGTATGGTCGTGAAGCTCTCTCAATTGATGAGGCTAAAACCAAAGTCAATGGAAAATATAGATATACAAGTTTCGCTACAAATACCTGAGATTGTTCAATCAACGAACGCCTTCGGTATGGACTTCATTGAATCATTTCTGAAAACCAGTCAAACCCACTTTGAATCAACTATTGAAGATCCAAGACTTTGGTTCAACCAATTGGTAAAACGGATCAAGTTTTGGAAAGGTTCTTATTCTTGACACTTTATTGAATTTCCAATAAATTAAAACTGATTAACAAAGTTTTACAAAGGAAGTGATATGAGGATAGCTTCATTCGTTGGTCAAAAAGGTGGGGTTGGCAAAAGCACCCTTGCAAGGGTACTTGCAGTGGCAGCTGCCAGACAGGAATACAAGGTTCTGCTTGGCGATTTTGATCTAGAGCAACTGTCTTGCATCGAATGGAGCGCTACCCGCTTGCGAAATGGTATTGAACCAGATATAGAAGCACGTGCTTTCAAAAGTCTAAAAAAGCTTCGAAAATCTGTGGAAGGTTTTGATTTAGTGGTAGTTGACACTCGCGGTTTGGCCGATGAACTCACCACAGACATCAGTCAGGAAAGTGATGTAATCTTTCTTCCAACAGGCACATCAATGGACGATCTCCGTCCAACCCTTGCTTTGGCAAGAAGGCTTTCCAAGACTCGCAAAATCGGCAATAAAATTGTATTGGTACTATCTAAAGTAGGTCGCTCTCAACGTTTACTCGAAACCGCGAAAGAGACAATTGCAGAAGCTGGCTTCGAAGTGCTGGACAGTATTTGGCCAGAGAGAGACGGCTTTCAAGCAGACCTGGATATTGGAAAAGCCGGAAGCGAAGCTCACAATCCTTATTTGCGTGAAGCTGCTGAGTCGATTGAAGCTGATCTACTTCATATTGCGATCAATTCTAAATAGGTTGTGTATGCATCAATT
>JAURHO010000279.1 GCA_030833265.1 Crocinitomicaceae bacterium
CCGCCACGGGATTTATGACTGTGTGATTTGCTTTATTTTCTAGTATGGTGCACGAAACAAGTAAAATTGTTTGAAGGGTTACCCAAGCCAAAAGCTTTGTGTATTTTTGGAGTTGTAAAATTGAATAATTGTCTTTTGAACGTTTCATATCCTCTAGGCTGATCAGGCAAAAACACCTTGGTTTGCAACGTACCAAACCAATTGTGCGCATTTCCATTATTAGTATTGCTTTGGCAATATTAGTGAATAGTTTAACATTGGCGATCGTAGCCGGCTTCCAAGAAGAAATAAAAGCCAAGATTATCGGCTTTAATGCGCCATTTTTTATTTCAAAAGCAGGTTCAGGCCATATTTTTGAAGCAGAGCCCATAGATCGCCGAATTCCTTTTATTCAAGAATGTCAGCAAATCAAAGGGGTCAGTAGTCTTCAAGCGGTGGCTTTTAAACCAGCCATGCTTCAATCTCAGGTTTTTACAGACACCATTCAGGTCTTGCAAACCAAAGATTCTGTTATTCAAAGACAAGACATTTTTGGCGTAATGTTCAAAGGCGTTGACCAACACTACAACTTTGATTTTTTGCGTCAAAACTTGGTCGAAGGCCGCCTGATCAATGCGCTACAACAAGATGAAATCTTGCTTTCGCGAAGCATCGCTCAAAAGTTAAACTACAAATTAAATGACCTGATATCAGTTTATTATGTCAAAAGCCAACCGATTTTGAAGAAAATGAAGGTGGTGGGCATTTATCAAACGGGCTTTGCAGAATACGATCAAAAATTGGCATTTGTGAGTTTGGAAGTTGTGCAACAAATGAACGATTTTGGCACCAGGATCTCCTTGCGGCCAATCATTGAAAACCAAAAGTTAACCATTGCCATTGACCTGCAGGGTTCTTCGGAGCGCTTGCTTTTTGACTGGGGGCAAGGCCCAGAAATTTATACAGCATATCAAATTCCCGAGTTTAAAGACACAACCTACGTTGTGAACGCTCTCAAGATGGAAAATCAGGGCAGTTTGCTTGAAAATATAGATCGCGCTTCCATCAAAATCGACGCACCCCGCCCAATTAGTTATCAAGATCTTATATTGGATGAAACAGGTTCACCAGTCGTTTTAATTGATGGCACTACGCATCAGGCTTTGCAAACGAAATACGGGCCTTTACATTTTTATTTTTCCGATGGGCGAGGTACAACTGAGCAATTTATCTCAGGTTTTGAAGTAAACCTCAAAGATTTTGCTGCCTTTGAAGAGGTACAGAAAGCATTGAAAAACACACTCGACATGAGGCCTGTCAACGGGCATTTGTTACAAGTAAATTCCATCAAAGATGTCGAAGCCGATCTTTTTGCTTGGCTCAGTTTCTTAGATGTCAACGTCCTGATCATTGTTGTCTTGATGTTATTGATTGGCATTATTAATGTCGGTTCGGCTTTGTTGGTGTTAATTGTACTACGCACCCAATTTATTGGTTTGCTCAAAGCACTTGGCGCCAATAACCGCTCTATTCGTATTATTTTCTTGTACCAAGCTTCCTACTTAATTTTAAGAGGATTGGTCATAGGTAATTTATTATCCATCCTGCTTATATGGATACAGCTGCAGTTTCGAGTTTTCACCTTGAATCCTGAGGTGTATTACCTAGATGCTGTTCCGGTAGCCTTTTCTTGGTGGCATTTTATTGGGATCAATGCACTCACTTTTGTCGTATGTATGGTGGCTTTACTGTTGCCTAGCAGAGTCGTTTCTAGAATTAGCCCCATCAAAGCACTGCGTTTCCAATGATGTTTGAAGTAGGGCAAGAGGTCAGCATATTACACGAAACAGGCGTTTTTAAGGTTTTGGAAATTGAGGATGGTCAGTTAACCTTGC
>JAURHO010000280.1 GCA_030833265.1 Crocinitomicaceae bacterium
GCCAACTTTACAGGTGCACCACGTCGTGAAGCTGTGAGTTTTGTAATTGACAATATCGCCTACGTGGGCACTGGAAACAGCGCATCAGGTCTTAAAAAAGATTTTTACACCTATGACCCAAGTAGTAATTCATGGGAGCAAATCAGCGACTTTGAAGGCACTCCCCGCCGTGCTGCAGTCGCATTTTCGATGGACGCCTTTGGTTTTTTAGGAACAGGAGACGACGGCACACTTCGCCACGACTTCTGGATGTACAACCCTCAAACTGATCAATGGATTCAGAAGGCAAACTTCCCTGGGGCAGCCCGTTCGGGTGCTTGTGGGTGGGCTGCTTTTCCGGTTTGTTACCTTGGCACCGGTGAAGATGCGAGCCACACTTTTCACAACGATCTCTGGGAATACAACTACTACCTGAACAGTTGGACGCAGCGCGCCGATTTACCTGGGCCGGGCCGAAAAAATGCCGTCGCATTCTATCTCGATGGTTGGGGATACATCGGAACCGGATATAACAACGGAACTTTTTACGACGACCTCTGGGCCTATAGCGGCACGGCTTCACTTGCTGATCAGCAGGCGCTTGCGCTCCAGATTTTTCCAAACCCGACTACAGACTTCATTTCAATTCAAGAAAGTGCTGAGGTAATGACCTATGAAATCATTAATTCTTTGGGTCAAAAAGTTACTGCTACGCTTCAGAAATCAGGCTCGAATTCAATTATCGACGTCAGAGATTTACCAAGCGGCACTTATTTCTTAAGGTTTAAAGTTGGGGAGCGAGTGCAATCTGCTACTTTTGTCAAATGCAACGGTTCATAATTATCCTTTTTGTCTTTGCTGCTTGCCAAGCTTATCCAGAGCAAAGCAACATCAAAAAAGCAACAAATGCGGGTAAGCAGACCTCCGAAAAAACAACCAAGGAGGCCATGCCTTTTGAAATTGCTACCATTCAAGGCGCAAACGGTTGGGCTTACCAAATCCGTAAAAATGGGAAGTTGGTGATTGATCAGCCTACCATCCCCGGAAGGCCAGGAACTGCGGGGTTTCAGACACAGCAAGATGCACAACGCGTGGCTGAGCTCGTCAAATCTAAACTTCAGGCAAAAGTCTTTCCACCGACAGTTAGTGAAGACGATTTAAAGAATTTAAACATTCACTAACTTTGCAGCATGAAAAGAATCCGCATCTCGCAAATTTTAGCTGGCCACGAGGCGCTGCTCGACCAAGAAATCAACGTAAAAGGATGGGTTAGGGCCTTTCGTTCTAACCGTTTTGTACAACTCAACGATGGCTCGTGCATGGCAAACTTGCAGGCCGTTATTGATTTTGAAAACTGGGACGAAGCCTTGCTCAAGCGCATCACTACCGCTGCTGCTTTATCCTTGACTGGCAAATTAGTTGCATCTCAGGGTTCGGGTCAAGCTGTAGAACTCCAAGTGAGCGGCATAGAAATTTTGGGTGATGCCCACCCAGATGAGGTCCAAAAAACGGTCATGCAACCCAAGCGCCACAGCCTTGACTTTTTGCGTGAGCAGGCTCATTTGCGCTTCAGAACCAATACTTTTGGGGCCGTTTTCAGGATCCGTCATGCGGTGGCTTTTGCCATTCATCAATTTTTTAATGAGCGCGGTTTTTATTACCTCCATACGCCAATCATTACTGGCTCTGATGCCGAAGGCGCTGGCGAAATGTTCAGAGTCACTACCCTCGACCCTAAAAATCCGCCATTGAATGAAGAAGGCAAGGTCGATTTCAAAGAAGATTTCTTCGGTAAAGCGGTTAACCTAACCGTTTCTGGTCAGCTAGAAGCTGAATTGGCAGCCACGG
>JAURHO010000281.1 GCA_030833265.1 Crocinitomicaceae bacterium
ATACCTACAGCTTGACTTAGACCATCACGCAGAACTATTTGTTAGATGGGATAGCAGACGAATTGAGCAGCTGATTGGCAATTTAATTGACAACAGTCTGCGTCATACAGATGCACCAGGCAAGGTAATGGTGACATTGAGAGTAATTAATTCTCAAACTGTCCTCATTGAAATTGATGATACAGCTCCTAGTGTTTCGTTAAACGACTTGCCGCATTTGTTTGAGCCTCTCTTTCGAACAGATTCTTCTCGCGTACGAGACACGGGCGGAAGCGGATTAGGGCTTGCCATTTGCAAGCAATTAGCGAAATCGCATCATGGCGATTTGAATGCAAGCATCTCAAATTTGGGGGGCATGAAAATACGCCTTGAGCTTCCATTAGATGGCGAGGTGGCAACATGAGCAATCCGCTGAGTCATAAAATTTTAGTTGTTGAAGACGATCCAAAAATTTCCGACTTGCTCTTGAACTATTTGCATGCGAACGGCTACGAAGGGACTGCTTACTACGATGGACTCAAGGCATTGCAGTATGTGAAAGAACAGACACCCGATGCCATCATCATGGACTGGATGCTTCCTGGTTTAGATGGCATACAGTTGTGCAAAGAGATTCGAGAATTCAGCGATGTACCCATTTTGATGCTGACCGCCAGGATTGATGAGTTAGATCGACTTTTGGGTTTGGATACAGGTGCTGATGACTATGTCTGCAAGCCATTTGCACCTAGGGAGGTTATTGCTCGAATTCGTGCTTTGCTGCGCCGCTCAGAAGGTAAAGTCAAAACGAACATCAAACCCTGGGTGATAGACGAACCGTCTTCCAGAATTAGTTGGAATGGCGAATGGTTGCCTCTCACTCGAATTGAATTCATGATGCTGCGATTGCTATTAAGTCGTCCTGGTCGAGTATTTTCAAGAAATCACCTCTTAAATAGTATTCATGAAAGCCAAAAAGACATCAGTGATCGCGCCATAGATACACACATCAAAAACATACGAAAAAAATTGCAAACGCTGGATTCTCAAAACGAATGCATTTCTTCCGTATACGGTTTAGGTTATAGATTTGATTACCCTTGAACTTTGAATAAGTTCAAGTTCAATTTTCAATTTAACTTTTAGTCTTCCCAGAAAGAATTGCCTAATCAGCAATTGATCTCGCAAATTGTGATGCGATTGTGAAGATTTACCCATCATTTCTTCACATTTATTTTTCACAATGCACACCATGGCAAAGCAGATGCTTGCTGAAATAAGCTGCAGACAAAAACACCAGCTGCAAAAAACTCTAACAATGCAAGCAATCACATCATGAAAAAATTTAACACCTTTTCGCATAGCAACTGTCGATCACATCTTGTATTGTTATTCGTTACCGTACTGACAGGTCTTGGACTGACCGCTTGTGGTGGTCATTCAAACAACACAAATGAAACACAAATACAATCTGATAACAGCCAATTGCAAGCTGAAACTCGCGCGGAATTAGGAAGACTTATCTTCACTGACGCAAATCTTTCTGAACCACCAGGAACTGCGTGCGCTAACTGTCACCAAAATAAATTAGGCTTTGCTGGCAACAATGGTGGAACCCATGGCGTTTCGATTGGCAGTCTTGCGACCTCAATTGGCACACGCAATGCAATGACAAACAGTTACTTGGGGCTTATTCCAAACCTCCTCACGTTTGTCACAATCAACAATGAAACAGAAGCTCTTGGCGGATTATTTTGGGATGGACGCGCTGACTCCCCGCAATTGCAAGCTTTGGGTCCACTTCT
>JAURHO010000282.1 GCA_030833265.1 Crocinitomicaceae bacterium
ATCTTCTGGGGTCTGGACTACAGCAAGTTCCCTAAGTGTACAACTATTGAAAATAAAATGGATTACAACAATTCATTTGTGTTAGAGCGTAATGTTAATGTGCAGTCTAACTGTGAGCACCACTTTGTTCCGATTATCGGAAAGGCACACGTAGCCTACATTTCATCCGGAAAGGTGATAGGGCTTTCTAAAATCAACCGCATTGTACAGCACTTTGCCAAGCGCCCTCAAGTTCAAGAGCGCCTCACCATGCAAATCACGAATGCTTTGAAGCAAGTCCTCGAAACGGAAGATGTAGCAGTGGTGATCGATGCAACGCACCTTTGTGTTTCTTCAAGAGGCGTGAAGGATGTGAATAGCAGTACCGTGACTGCACATTACTGCGGGAAATTTGAAGAGGAGCAAACCAAAAACGAATTTTTAAAGTATTTGGAGCTCTAATAATTCCATAAAGTATCTCTTTGAATATCAGGGATCCTTCAAAAAAGGACTTATCTTCGTGTAAATCTTTTTTATGAAGTATCTGTACTCCTTATTACTTGTTTTGCTGTGTTTTCAAGGTCTAGCACAATGGACCAACCAAACAGCTGTGAATACCGAAGTTGCTACTTCTGTTTCTAGCGACATGAAAGCACTAGGTACCGTTAGCGGGAAAACCGCAGTGGTATTTTGGAAAGCTGTTGCTGGGCCAGTTAATTACGAATTGCGCATGCAGGTCATGAGTACGGCTGGGCAAAAATTACTCGGGCCTGAAGGCGTTTTGGTCAGTAACAATATGTCCATGAGTACCTCGACAGCCATCATGAAAATTGCGGTGGATCAAAATGAAAATGTCTACATCGGCGCAACCGGAACAAATGGTGGGATTGGCTTTGCATTCAAACTCAATATCAATGGCGTGCATCAGTGGGGCACCAACGGCATCAATCTCGGAGCGGGTTATGTCGTGACGATTCTACCACTCTCTACTGGTGAAGCAGTCATTGCTTGGAATGCCAGTAACCAGACCTTAATGCAAAAATATTCGGCCAGTGGATTGCCTATTTGGTCCAGTAATCAGCAGGTTACTAACGGTTTAACAAGTGGTAAATCTCCGGCAGATTTATTTGAGCTCTCCAACAACGAATTTTTATTGGTTTTCCACGTGATATCCTTCGGCATCAACTCGACACTTTGGGCCCAGAAATACAACGCAGCAGGTGCGCCACTTTGGGCCAGCCCCATTCAATTGTCCAATAAGTCAACTGCTTGGAACACCATTTACAGTTCGGCCCAAGACGGAAATGTGGTTTATTACGGTTACAAAGGTGCTACTGGAACCCATTTTGATTCTTATTTACAGCGCAGCAATTCGGATGGAACACTTCCTTGGGGAATCAACGGAAAAGACTTCGATATCGGCACCATTAAAAATGAAATGGATACCAAAATTGCTTTCAGCTCAGGCTCTAATTATGTTTGGTCCATTTGTAATTACACAAACAGCTCGCAAAGCACTTATGGTGTTTACGTTCAAAAGTTCGATAAACTCACAGGTGCTCGCATGCTCTCAGATACCGCAAAAATGGTCTATCCGATTGGTTCATGGCGCATGTATTCCGGAGATTTATTGCTTTATAATGAACAGCCTATCTTCTTAATGAAAGATGGGCTAGATAATGGTGCAAGCCCTGTAACACTCAATGCGTGCTTGCTTACCAATCAAGGGAATTTTGCTTGGCCTTATGAGTTTACACCAATGGCCACCTAC
>JAURHO010000030.1 GCA_030833265.1 Crocinitomicaceae bacterium
TGTTTGTGCATTTGACTAAACAATTGCGCATCGGAAGAACTGAGGTCGTGTCCTGAAGAACCGCGCATCGCGACATTATTGACCTGCACTCCGAGGTCTCCTTCCAAGCTGAAGCCTGTAAAAATGGGGCTTTTGATAGAAGAAAATACATAGCGTAATTTAGCAGGCGTATGATCAAAACTCAGGGGAAGTACATGAGCACCTCCGTCGGCAATTAAGGAATCTTCATGGATCAGTTTGCTGCCTTCGTATACTTTGACAGCACAAGATTTGAAGCAGCTGTTGTAAAAACACTTGACCTGACTGTAAGTGCGCGCTCTTCCAAATGCAGCTGCAGAGGGTTCAATTTCTACCCAAGCATCGGTGGGCAGCTGTTGCTGAGACTTTGAGGAGTCAAGGCTGAAAGTAGCTGAAGAAAGCAAAGCGCCATATTTTCGGCTACCCATTTTAGGGGGCCAAAATGCCGTGTATCTTTTGAAATTAGGCGAAACGCGTTGCTTGAAACTCTGAGTTTGGTAAACGTTGTAGGCTGGAATAAACCCCGGACCTACGCCGCCAAATTGTTGTTGCAAGCGCTGACGGATATAACCGGTCATGCGGTCACCTTCAATTTGCGAGTCACCGTAATGGAAAATGCTGATTTTCTCACCGCTCGAGGCCGCTTCTAAGGCCGTAAAAAATCGGGCCATATTCGAAGCTGCTGCAGGGCTCAGATAAAGCGGGTAGTCTGCCGCAAAGCTCGAACTGCCACCTTCTGGCAACCCAACTTTGCCATTGCTTTTGCCATTGTGCTTAATTCCTTCATTGATGCTTGCGGTATCTGCAGACTTTACAATCTGATCGATATTCTTTTTAACCTGCTTTTTTGCGACCCAAACGCGCTCAAAAGGCAAAAACTTCCAATTAACGCCCAGCCATTTGACTCCTGTTGCTGGAATAAAATAGCTCGGTAGGCACAAAAGTGACAATACCAGAATTAAAAAAAGCAGAACTTTGTATGGGCGAATTTGTTGCACGGTGTAAACTCTGTGGCAAATATAGTTTTTCTTTACATGAAATTAGGTCGAAATGGCTAATCAACTCAGCAACGAAAGTTCTCCTTATCTGTTACAACACGCCAATAATCCCGTGCATTGGGTGGCTTGGTCCAATGATGTCTTTGAACAAGCGAAAGCGCAAGATAAATTGGTGCTCATAAGCGTGGGTTATTCTGCTTGTCATTGGTGCCACGTCATGGAACACGAATGCTTTGAGGACCAAGAAGTGGCTGCGCTCATGAATGCGCATTTCATCAATGTGAAGGTAGACCGCGAAGAGCGCCCCGACGTTGATCAAGTGTACATGACAGCGGTTCAGCTCATTACTCAGAAAGGAGGGTGGCCCTTGAATTGTTTTACATTACCAGACGGCAGGCCTATTTACGGCGGCACTTACTTTCCAAAAGAGCAATGGATGCATGTGCTGAAGTCTTTGGTTTATACCTACAATAATGACCGCGCAAAAACGCTTGAGTATGCCCAACAACTTACAGAAGGAATAAAGGGTGCAGATTTAATAGAAATCGCGCAAGCCAATGTTTCATTTGAAGCGGAAAAACTCCATGAAATGGTAGTCAGGTGGGCCCGATCTTTCGATACTTTTGAAGGCGGGACAAACAGAGCGCCTAAATTTCCATTGCCCAATAATTGGCTATTTCTGCTCAACTATGCCAAGTACTTTGACGAAGAAAAGATCAGAAAACAAGTGGTACTTACCCTTGATAAAATGGCTTATGGTGGCATCTATGATCAAATTGGAGGTGGGTTCACTAGGTATTCAGTTGATGTACTTTGGAAGGTGCCGCATTTTGAGAAAATGCTCTATGACAATGCCCAACTGATCGGACTCTATGCAAAGTCCTACGCTGAATTCAGGCAAGAACACTACAAAGAACTTGTATTTCAAAGCTTTGCGTTTTTGGAAAGAGAATTATTAGCCGAGAATGGTGCTTATTATAGTGCGCTGGATGCCGACAGCGAAGGTGAAGAAGGAAAATTCTATTGCTGGAGTAAAGAGGAAATCGAAGAAGTCTGCGGAAAAGACGCCGAGCTGGCCAAAGCCTATTGGAATATCAACCAACTTGGTTACTGGGAAGACGAAAAGTACATTCCGTTGAAAAAAGTGGATGATGCGTTTTTTGCCAAACAGCAAAATTTGGAACTGGAGCATTGGTTGCTAAAAAAGAAAGAACTGACAGACCTTTTACTTTCTGCAAGATCCACAAAAGTGAGGCCTGGCCTCGACAACAAAATTTTGGTAAGCTGGAATGCCATGATGGCCAAAGGTTTACTCGATGCTTATCGGGTTTTTGGCGATGACGCATTCTTATTGCGTGCCAGAAAAATACTGCACTGGATCCAAAACACGCAATGGAAAGACGATATCTTATATCGGGTTCAGACTAATGGCCAAACTAAAATTGCAGGTTTCCTGGAAGATTATGCCCATTGCATTGAGGCTTTCAGTCTGGCTTATCAGTGTACAAGCGAGTTGGACTTTATTTATTTTGCCAAAACCCTTACTGAAAAAGTCGTCAAAGAATTTCAGCACCCTCAAAGTAAACTATGCTATTTCACCGCACAAGACACACAACTTGTGAGCCGAAATATGGAACTCAATGACAACGTGATTCCGGCAAGTAATTCTGTAATGGCGCATGCGTTTTTAACGATGGGGCAGTACTTTCAGCAAACAGAATGGCTGGCAAGCGCCCAACAAATGCTCGCAAATTTATACGATGGCATGGAGAGCTATGGCTCAGGTTATTCTAATTGGGGTTTATTATTACTCAGATTTCTTGAGCCTGAAGAGCAGTGGCACGTGCTAAATAAGAGTTCGTATTTGGAAGTATTTAAAGCTACAACAACAAAAGATTGCCTGCTTTCTTTTCACGATGAACTTCCCATTTCAAAGGGCTATACACCGGAGAAAATTTCTGTTTGCGTTCATGGCGCCTGTTTTGCACCGGTTGATAAAATAGAAGAGGCGCTAGCTTGCAGCTAGCGCCTCTTCAAAAATTAAAACAGCAAGAACTTAGATGATGATGTTCTTTCTGCTGATTGCTTTTTTAACCGCTTCAACGATATCCGGAGAATCAATGTGATATTTAGTCATGAGTTCCATTGGTGTACCCGACTCACCAAATGTATCGTTAACCGCTACATATTCTTGTGGCACTGGCGCTTTTCTTGCCAATACTTGTGAAACTGCTTCGCCTAAGCCACCGTTCATCATGTGCTCTTCTGCAGTAACGACGCAACCTGTTTTTGCCACTGATTTCAAAATAGCGGCTTCATCCAAAGGTTTGATCGTGTGCATATTGATGAGCTCTGCTGAGATGCCGATTTCGTGTAACGCTTTTAAGGCTTCAATTGATTTCCAAACCATGTGGCCGCAAGCAATAATGGTGACGTCTGTGCCTTCTGTCAGAACATCTGCTTTTCCGATAACGAAGTTAGCATCCGGTTGAACGAAAATGGGCATCACAGGACGTCCAAAACGCAAGTAAACGGGACCTTCATGAGCTGCAATTGCAATCGTAGCTTGTTTTGTTTGGTTGTGATCAGCAGGAACGATTACAGTCATGTTAGGCAACATCTTCATCATTCCAATATCCTCCAAAATTTGATGTGTCGCACCATCTTCACCAAGTGTTAATCCAGCATGCGAAGCACAGATTTTTACATTTTTCTTGGAATAAGCAACCGACTGTCTGATTTGGTCATAAACACGGCCTGTAGAAAAGTTGGCAAATGTCCCTGTAAACGGAATTTTCCCGCCGATGGTCATTCCGGCTGCTAAACCAATCATGTTTGCTTCAGCAATTCCTGTCTGAAAAAAGCGCTCGGGATTTGCCTTTTGAAAGGCATCCATTTTCAAAGACCCTGTGAGGTCAGCACAAAGCGCCACTACATTTGGATGCGTTTGCCCAAGTTCTGCTAATCCTTCTCCGAATCCAGAGCGTGTGTCTTTGTTGCCGAATATTTCGAATTCCATGCTTATAAAATTAAATTAGTTGTATTGAGGGTTGCTATATTAAATTTCTTCTCTTTGGTATAGGCGCTTGAGCGCTGTTCTTTTTCGCGGTAAACTACTTTATAGGAGCCTGGTTGAAGGTTCCAACTTCCTGTTGCTTGATTTTCTTTGAGATCAAGGACCCATTCCCATTGACCAGGATTCCTTTCGTAAAAAATTTGTCCGACAATCCCTTTAGTGGCGGAGTAAGTCAATTGGCCGGCAGCAACAATATCAATAGTTGTGATTTTTGATTGCTCGATTTTAACTTCCTTATAAGTTCTAGGTAGCGTCAGGATTTCAAGCTGATACATGCCTACAAGGTACCTTTGAACATCGTTGATTTGCTGTACATTGAGTGTCGGGCCACCATTCTTTTGCAAAATTCTGGTCTCAATTTTTGAAGCAGCCGGACTTTTCGCAGAAGTAACTTTCAATTGACCTTGGCCTGCATCCACTGGAATGATATTGTGCGTATGCGGCTTAATTAAAATATTTTTAAGCTCAACAGCAGGTACAGTATTTACTTTGAGATCGTATTTAATTTTTGGGTCTAGAAAAAGTGTATCTGGGAGGCCTTTTCGGTTGAGGGTATGAACAAACGTGTATTTCAAATTTTGTGTTCCCGCTTCGTACAAGAACATACTGACATCGGTTTCTAAAGGTTTGCCGTGCACCGTATTTAAGTTGATCTGAACAGTAGTGTTCAAGAGCGCTTTGTTGAGGACATTACTCAAGACATTCGTAAATGCTTCCTTGCTTTCGGCATCTGAGTAAGTTCCTATACACTCAAATTTGTCGAGGTAAGTAAGGTCCATGCCTAAACCAATTACAAATGGCGTCACTTTAACTCCTTTTTCTTTGAGTTTGCGAGCAATAATACAAGGGTCGTTGTCACAAGATTCAAGCCCGTCTGTAATTAGAATAATAAAGTTGCGAGCTAAGGTGTCAGGAAAGTCTGCAGCGGCAGCTTCTAGAGATCGGGCAATTGGTGTGGCGCCTTTGGCCTGAAGACCTTTGATTTTGAGTTTAATCGGATCGATGTTGTTCGGACCAAAAGGCACTTCAAGCTTGGTATCTTGACAATCTTGATAAGTGTTGGTAACGACTGATTGGTGGCCGTAAACACGCAAAGCGATTTCTAAATCTGGGATGTTCTTGAGGCCATCTAGACTCTTGACCAAAACTTCTTTGGCTGCTGCCATTCTGGTTTGGTTATTCCAGTCTAGGTTCATGGAATTGGAGGCATCTAGGATAAAAAGTATGCGTGTCATGGGCTGTGACCAGCAGATGCTCGTCAGGAACAGGACCCAAATGACACTTAATTTTCTCACTAGTAATCTCCGAGCGTTTCTTCTAATTGTTGCAATGCGGCTTCAAGTTGTTCAGCATTTGGGGCAACGCCATGCCATTTGTGCGAGCCCATCATGTAGTCAACTCCTTGACCCATTTCTGTTTTCATGATGATCACAATTGGCTTGCCCTTTCCTGTAAGTGCTTTGGCAGCTTGCATGGTGGAGCGAATGCTATCAAAGTTGTGACCATCCATTCGGAGGACTTCCCATCCAAAAGCTTGCCATTTTAAGCCGAGGTCGCCTAAAGACAAAACTTGATCGATGTCGCCATCGATTTGTCGGCCGTTGTCGTCAATGGTTGCAATGATGTTATCTACTTTATTTGCAGCAGCATACATGGCTGCTTCCCAAATTTGACCTTCTTGTAATTCGCCATCGCCATGAAGCGTATAAACAATACTTGGGTCGTTATTTAATTTCTTTACTTGGGCTGCGCCAACACCAACAGAAAGTCCTTGGCCGAGTGAGCCAGATGCCATTCTGATTCCAGGTAGTCCTTTGTCTGTTGAAGGATGCCCTTGAAGGCGGGCCGAGAGTTTTCTGAACGTACCGAGTTCGGCAACTGGAAAGTACCCTGAACGAGCCAATACACTATACCAAACCGGAGAGATGTGGCCGTTTGAAAGGAAGAACAGATCTTCGTGCTTGCCGTCCATGCTAAATTGCGCTGCGTTGTGCGTCATTTGTTCAAAGTACAAATAGGTAAGGAAATCTGTACAGCCAAGAGAACCACCTGGGTGACCTGAGTTTACGGCCGAAACCATTCTTACGATATCTCTTCTTACTTGTGAGGCAATGCCAGCCAATTCTTTGTTTTCCATAAATTATGTCTTGGTTTTTCCGTTTACAAAGCTACGTTTTATTAAATTAGTCTTCGTTTTAAAACTTTGAACAATTGACGCAACTTTTCAACGAGAATTCACGTCTTCAACCGAATCTTTTACGCTATGAAACATATTTTTACGCTATTATTTGCTTTTGTAAGTCTTTCATTTTGGGGTCAAACCCTAGAAACCGATCTTAGAAAAAGCTATTCCAAAGAGGAAATCAACCAATTTTCATTGGACCAAACACTTCCCATTTATGAATATGCCTTAACGCATGCTTGTTACCTGACGCCTCTTCCTGAAGGAAAAGATGTTTCTGGTTTTGCGAGCATTAACTTGGCGCAAAAAGGTAAAGACGAACCCATCAAGTTTACTGACCTCGGGCTTCGAATTCTTGATCGAACGCAATACTTTAAAGTGGCCAATTCACCTTACTTATTGGTCGTAAAATCGATCAACGTCCTCAAAATTGACATGCAAAATCAAAAATAATGAGAGCAGCAATACTACTTTTCTTAATCTTCGGCTTGACTTCCTTTTTGCAGGCCCAGGTAACGCTTACCATTTTAGATCCCGACTATTCTCAGACAAACCCATTAAATTGTGCAGGAATTGTTCCAACAGGTGGTACCAACTTTATAGACGGGACCGGCAATTACGCGCCAAACATGAACGAAACACTGGTGCTTTGTCCTGATCTCACTCAAGGTTCTAAAGTTTCTATTGCGTTTGCTACCAACATCGGTTTTGAGTGGGATGTGCATCCTACAGATACGCTTTATATTTATGATGGACCTAGCACTGCTTCACCACTCATCGGTGCCTACAACAGCGGTACAAACCCGGTTGGCTTCTTTGCTCAGGCCTCTTGGAACAATCCTACGGGCTGTCTTACTTTGCGCTTCAAATCTAACGGTGCCAATGAAGGTACGGGTTGGGTAGCGAATGTTGCTTGTGGAAACCCGGCTCAGCCTATTATTCCTCATGTAGAAGCTTATAAAAATGGCGTAGGGCTTAACATCATGAATCCGGCAGATACCGGTTTTGTAGATCTTTGCCCTGGTGATAGTGTCTTGCTTAAAGCCGTTCCAGGCTTTCCATATTCTTTAGAAAACGCCAATACGGGTTACTCTCAAACCAATGCCAATTGTACTTTTACCTGGACAATTGGCGGAATTGGTCAGTTTACCGGCGATCAAATTTGGTTTACTCCGAATGCCAATTCAGGCTTTTACGTTGACCTTGCCATAACAGATCAGTTTCCACAAACTATTCACAGCAATTTTAAGGTGCGTGTTTCTATTCCGCCCATTTTTGCGGGGACAGGGCCATTAGAAGATACCGTTTGTTTAGGTGGCTTTTCTTTTCTAGTCGGAGGGGTTACGCCTCAAGACACCGTCGGTATTGATATTCCGGGTGGAGAGTTTCAAATTGGTGGCTCCTTTGCTGGCCTGACCTTCTTGCCAGACGGCGCGGGTCAAATGTATCAAACATCAATCCCGATGTCAGGCTTCGACTCTACCGCAGTCATTACAACTGGTGCCGATATCGAACAAATTTGTCTTGACATTGAACACTCCTATATCGGTGATATCGAAATTGCCCTGACTTGCCCCAACGGAACAACAGTTTCCATCATGAATGCCTACAACGGAACCCCAGGTGGCTGGAATGCATTAGTTCCAGGTGGCTGTGGTAGCGGTATTGGCACCTTTTTAGGAAACGATACCAACATCGATGGAGGAAATCCGGGTTCGCCAGTTTGGACCTATTGTTTTTCACCTGTCAACAACACATTCAATACCATTTGTCAAGAAAATGCAGCGGGTAATACCGTGATCAATGACTACGGTTTTGCGTCCATGAACCCGAATGGTGTTTATTTACCCGACGGTGATTTCAATCAGTTTGCAGGCTGCCCGATCAACGGAAACTGGACCATTTCTGTACAAGATAATCAAGGTATCGACGACGGTTATATTTTCCAATGGGGAATCTATTTCAACGCGTCACTTTATCCAGAAAGTGAAGGATATCAAAACTATGTTGTGACAGAAGGCTGGGCTACTGACCCTACCATTATAAGTGGACAAAACGATACACTCATCGTAATTCAACCTGATACAGCTGGCATTACCAATTATACCTACAGCATCACTGATAATTTTGGTTGTAACTATGACACTACTGTATCATTTGTCGTTTTGCCAAGACCCATCATTTTTAGCGATACAGCCGTTTGTCATTATCAATTTGGAGTAGGAAACACGACCTCATTTGCAGGTGGTCAGTGGTTTGCTTTAGACACCGCTGTTCATTTTTCTCCGAGCAATTTGGTCGATAATCCATCTATAACTACAAACAGTACGGGTGGTATTTACACTGTTTATTACGTCGACAACGCTTGTCAAGACACCGTATCAGCCACTATTGAATTCAAACCATATGTGTATATGGCTATTCTAGATTCCGCAATCTGTGCAGGCGCAAGTATTTGGGTTAATCCGTATGTCATTAATTCTACGCCACTACAAAATGGTTATAATCCTTCCATTAATGGTCAGTGGTGGGATGGCAGTACAGAAGTACCGAGGCTTTTCACAGATCAAGGTAATTATGCTTACACGGCTTCCAATTCTTGTAACGCATACAGCGACACCGCCAATATCATTCACAAGCCTTGTGACATCACTGCGCCTAATATTGTTGTGTTGTCATCACAAGCAAACAACAACTTCTTCTACGTTGATTACGAAGGCATTGCCAGCTTTAATTGTACTATTTTGAACCGCTGGGGTAACGTCATCTATGAATACTCAGACCCAGCAGGTCATTGGGATGGCAAAACCACAAACGGAGACTTGGTGGAAGAGGGCACCTATTTCTATCGCATCAATGCAGTCTTAGATGGTGGAATTGATTTACAAAAACACGGATTTGTAGTCGTCAAATACTAGGCATTCCGTACTTTTGTGGCACTAAAAATCAGATCATGATTAGTTTTGCCGACGAAATACAACAAGGAATCCCGTCATCACTCCCTGCGCCAAAAGCATGGGACCCTACGGTGAATCATGCGCCAAAGCGTAAAGAAATTCTGAGCCCCGATGAAAAAAAATTGGCGCTCCGCAATGCGCTCCGCTATTTTCCGAAGGCACAACACGCCGAATTAGCGCCTGAATTTGCACATGAGTTAGCAACTTATGGTCGCATCTACATGTACCGTTTCATGCCCGAGCACCCAATTTATGCGCGGCCAATTGATGCCTACCCTGGGAAAAGTCAACAGGCGCGCGCTATAATGCTCATGATTCAAAATAACCTCGATCACCGCGTCGCTCAACACCCACATGAACTCATCACTTATGGTGGAAACGGCGCTGTTTTTCAAAATTGGGTTCAGTACAGACTCGTCATGAAGTACTTATCTGAAATGACCGATGAGCAAACGCTCGTGATGTATTCTGGACATCCACTAGGGCTCTTCCCTTCGCACACCAACGCGCCAAGAGTGGTGGTAACCAATGGAATGGTGATTCCAAATTATTCTAAACCAGATGATTGGGAGCGTTTTAATGCGCTCGGCGTTTCCCAATACGGGCAAATGACCGCCGGTTCATATATGTATATTGGGCCTCAAGGAATTGTGCACGGAACAACCATCACGGTGCTGAATGCACTGAGAAGAATTGCCAAAAACCGCGAAGATATCAAAGGAAAGATCTTTGTTACAGCCGGTTTAGGTGGGATGTCCGGCGCTCAGCCAAAAGCTGGAAACATTGCTGGCGTTATATCTATTACAGCAGAAGTAAATCCCAAAGCAGTACATACAAGACATTCTCAAGGTTGGGTAGACGAAGTATATGACAACCTAGATGCGCTTTGTGAGCGTGTCAAAAAAGCGCAGGCTATTCAAGAAGTGGTTTCATTGGCTTACCTAGGCAATGTTGTGGACATCTGGGAACGTTTTGATACCGAAGGCATTCATATCGATTTGGGGTCTGACCAAACCTCTTTGCACAACCCATGGGCAGGAGGATACTACCCTGCTGGTTTAAGCTTTGAGCAAGCCAACGACCTCATGGCCAATAACCCTGAAAAATTCAAAGTTTTTGTTCAAGAAAGCTTAAGAAGACACGCAGCAGCTGTCAATAAACATACAGCAAAGGGCACTTACTTCTTTGACTACGGAAATGCCTTCTTATTAGAGGCATCAAGAGCAGGCGCAGACGTCATGGCTACAAATCATATTGACTTTAAATACCCGTCATACGTGCAGGATATTCTCGGGCCAATGTGCTTTGATTTTGGTTTTGGCCCTTTCCGTTGGGTTTGTGCCAGCGGTGATCCACAAGACCTCGAAAAAACCGATGCCATTGCCTGTGCTGTACTTGAAAAAATGATGCAAAATAGCCCTGAAGAGATTCAGCAGCAAATGGCCGACAACATCCAATGGATCAAAGGCGCACAGCAAAACAAACTTGTTGTGGGGTCTCAGGCACGCATTTTATATGCCGATGCTGAAGGTCGAATGCTCATAGCGGCAGCCTTTAATGAAGCCATTGCACGCGGAGAAATCGGCCCAGTAATCTTGGGACGAGACCACCACGATGTATCGGGCACGGACTCACCTTACCGCGAAACTTCAAATATATATGATGGTTCCCGATTTACAGCCGATATGGCCATTCAAAACGTAATCGGTGACAGTTTCCGCGGCGCCACATGGGTCAGTATTCATAACGGCGGCGGTGTAGGTTGGGGTGAAGTGATTAATGGCGGCTTCGGTATGCTGCTTGACGGTTCAGCTCAGGCACAGCGCAACCTAACCAGCATGTTGCATTGGGATGTCAATAACGGTATTGCACGCAGAAATTGGGCCCGCAATGAGAATGCTACTTTTGCCATCAAACGCGCTATGGAAGCCGAACCACTTTTAAAAGTGACTTTGCCAAATTTGGTAGATGACCAACTTTTAGAAGATTTGTTCTAATTGAATCCTACGGATTTCAAGGACTATTCTCTTGTTAGTTAGCAACGCTGCTTTCTGGAAAAGCAGCGTTCAAAAAGCGCCCTTTGCTCGTTGGCATCTGGAAATGAAAAATGCCTGAAATTGTTTTTGAAATATCTATCATTTCAGCTTCCTTCTCTACTACAACCCCTTTGGGCGTATCAGGGCCTAAAACCAACAAAGAGATATGACGGCAGCCTTCACACCAGCAGCCGTGATTCACAAAACCAGACCGCACACCATCTAAATGTCGGCCATGGTCATTGGTGATCATGAGTGTTGTTTGGTCTTTTAGAATGGGGTTTTGCTGAATCATTTGCCACAATTGCGCTGCATACTGATCAGATTGCGTAATCGATTCCAAATATTTATCCCAATTATTGGCGTGTCCGTAAACGTCAACCGCCAATAAATTAATCAGCATCAATTGTGGCGGATTGGCGCTTTGAACCAATTCAGTAACCTTCGCAAAAGTTTTGTCGTCACGACCATAGCCCAAACCATTGCCATTTGGGCCACAATAGGTACTCGCTACATATTTATCATGCCACTTTTTATGGCTTGTATTGACCAAAACATCGAGCTTGCCTTTACTTGAAACTACAAAAGCTGCACTGGAATCTTTGCCCGTGGCCTGTAAAAAATATTGGAAGATATTGGGTTGTTTCGGAAGTGCTGTTCCGGCATTAGAAATGCGTTGATAATTGCCCGTAACAATAGCGGTATGGCCAGGCACGGTAAAGGTCGGGCCATTATTTTTGAACTGCGCATAAAATGTACCCTCGTGCTTCAATGAATCACAGAGTATTGGGCTGTATTTACAAGTTGGCTCACCGTAGGTTTCTGAATAACGAGGGCCATCGATAACCAAAATGATGACGTATTTCGTCTTGAATTGGGCAGGAATTGATTGCGAAAAAAATCCAAAGGAGAAATGAAAAAGTGCCAAAAAGACAAGAAGTAGTTTTTTCATGGCTTAAAAATACGCAGAAACCCAAACAAGCGCTGAATTTCTTTGTTTGTTTCTTTGGATGCAATACCATTAAAGTGGTAAATTTGCACGAATTATATTCTTTTATTTATAATTAATCTAAATAAAATTAAATGCTTACTGTTACAGATACCGCAAAGAAGCAAGCCCTACGCCTCATGGAGGACGAAGGCAAAGATGGTTTCTTTATTCGTGTGGGTGTTCAAGGTGGAGGCTGTTCTGGTCTGATGTACCAACTCACCTTTGACAACGAAGAAAAAGAAGGTGATATGAGCTTTGAAAATAACGGCGTTAAAGTCGTGGTCGATAAAAAAAGTTACCTCTACTTAGTAGGCACTACCCTTGATTTTTCAGGTGGGCTCAATGGTAAAGGTTTTGTTTTTCAAAATCCAAATGCCGACCGCACATGTGGTTGTGGCGAATCTTTTTCTGTTTAAGATGGCAAACTACACCGAAGACGACCTCGCAAAAGACCTTGAGAACCAAGAGTACAAATTTGGTTTTGTCACAGATATAGAGACCGAAACCGTCCCTGTAGGACTCAACGAGGATATCATCAGACTCATCTCTTCCAAAAAGAATGAGCCACAATGGCTCCTTGACTACCGCTTACAAGCTTTTGAAATTTGGAAGGGAATGCAAGAGCCAGAATGGGCGCATGTTCATTACACCAAACCCGATTTCCAAGCAATTGCGTATTATGCAGCACCAAAGCAGACTAAAAAATATGAATCTTGGGATGACGTCGATCCGGAATTAAAAGAAACCATGAGCAAACTTGGTATTTCCATGGAAGAACAACAACGCCTCACCGGCGTTGCAGTAGACTTCGTCATGGACTCCGTATCAGTTGCCACTTCATTTAAAGCCAAACTCAAAGAACTCGGCATCATTTTCTGTTCGTTTTCAGACGCAGTTCAAGAGTATCCTGAATTGGTCCAAAAATATATGGGCACCGTTGTGCCAAGCACCGATAATTTTTATGCCGCTTTGAATGGTGCGGTTTTCACAGACGGCTCTTTTTGCTACATTCCGAAAGGGGTGCGCTGCCCGATGGAGTTATCTACTTACTTCCGCATCAATGCAGGAGGCACCGGGCAATTTGAACGCACATTAGTGGTGGCAGATGAAGGCGCTTATGTTTCTTACCTAGAAGGCTGTACGGCTCCACAGCGCGATGAAAACCAATTGCACGCAGCTGTGGTTGAATTGATTGCAATGGACGGAGCTGAAATCAAATATTCAACCGTTCAAAACTGGTTTCCTGGAAATAAAGAAGGAAAAGGAGGCGTTTACAATTTCGTTACCAAACGAGGTTTGTGCGAGAA
>JAURHO010000283.1 GCA_030833265.1 Crocinitomicaceae bacterium
CCTCAATTAGAAACTGAAAAAGAGCAGCTTTCACAAGAGTTATCTAGTGGCGCTTTGAGCAACGATGAACTTCAGCAAAAAGGTGAAAGACTGGGCCAAATAGTGGATCAGATTGACGAACTCACGATGCGTTGGTTGGAGCTTTCAGAATTTGCTTAAATTAGATTGCATGAAAACCTTTGCTTTTTTACTTCTTTGTTGTATTTCATTTCATTCGAAGGGACAAACTTTGGTTTTTGCGCAATTAAATGGCAGCCCCACAATGGCCACTACTGGCTGGAATCTTGCCGGAGCTGCCGCTGTTGGTGATACACCAGGAGATGCCAACCTAGACTCAGACGAACTGATCCTGACGCAAAATGTTGGTAATTCAAGCGGCGCCATTTTTTACAATCAACCGATCGATTTAAGTACCTGCTATCAATGGAATGTACAATTTGACTTTCGAATGTATGATGGCTCAGCAGCTGATGGCATTGCCTTTTGTTTTTTGGATGTGCCACCAACTGGCTACGTCTCTGGAGGAGGAGTTGGCATCCCTTCAACAGCCAATGGAATTAAAGTCGTACTCGATACCTATAATAATTGCGGTGGTGCCAATCCGGAAATACAGATCTATAATGGGCCAGGTTACTATGAGTGCATTGCGGGAATTACGACGCTCAATAATATTGGTGGGAATCTAAGTTTCTTACGCTCGAATAACTACAGCACGGCGACCATCAGTTATAACTATGGCGTGGTGACGGTTTCAATCAATGGTATCCAATACCTTACCGGAAATTATAATTTGAATTTTTTGGGTTATCTAGGTTTTACGGCAAGTACCGGAGGTGCTAATGACCGCCATTCCATTAAAAACGTTCAAGTCTATGCAGACATTGCGACTTCAAATGCAGGTCCGGATGTCGGTATTTGCAGTGGACAAACGACTCAAATAGGAAGTACAAATAATCCAAATTACAGTTATTCCTGGACAGCAGCTCCCGGACTCAGTTCTACTACAAGCTCTAGTCCGAATGTAACCTTAACCAACAACGGAACAAGCCCTATAACGCAACAATATTTAGTCACGACCAACTTGGTGTCCAATCCGAGTTCTTGTCCTTCTCATGACAGTGTATTAGTAACAGTTTATCCACTTTATACAGATACACTAGATGTGACAATTTGTCCAGGTTCAACATATACTTTCGCAAACCAGAACTTTAATACGAGTGGTATTTATCCGGTGCCATTTCAATCGCAAAATGGTTGTGATTCTACCATCTACTTGCATTTGACGGTTGCACCTGTTTTGGGTTCAAGCCAAACGGTTCATATTTGTACCGGGGCAAGCTACCTGTTCGGTTCCCAAGTACTCAATGCATCAGGGACCTATACCCAAGTTGTAAATTCGAGCTCGGGTTGTGATTCTACACTTTCCTTAATTTTAGTAGTTGACCCACCAATTGTGATCAATTTACAGCAAGCCATTTGTCAAGGCGCAAGCTTTCAATTCAATGGGCAGTCACTTTCTAGTGCAGGAATGTATACCGCCAATTTACAATCTGTTGCGGGTTGTGATTCTGTAGTTCAATTACAACTCATTGTAAATCCTGTTTTGTCCTCGAGCTCTATTATGAATCTCTGTCAAGGGCAAAGCTTTGATTTTTTTGGTCAGAGTTTAACAGCTTCTG
>JAURHO010000284.1 GCA_030833265.1 Crocinitomicaceae bacterium
TAATGCAGCAATAACACGCTTAGCTGGAGATTGTAACAATCCAATAACCTCACCAATCAATTCATTCTTCGTCTTGATTTTAGTTAAGGCTACTAAAGAGTTGTCTCCTAAGAAAATATCTCCGTTGATGAAGGCTGCTTTTAAAGTAGGTCTGTCACCTGCGTTTGCTTTTCTGAATGCACTAATAATTACAGCTGGATCTTTAGGATTTTCAGAGAACATCAATGCAGTCACATTATTTAATGAATCGAATAGACCAGCATACTTTTCGCTATCCAAACTTTCTAATGCTTTACGAATCAAAGTGTTTTTAGCCACTTTCATTTCTACTTCCTTGTTAAAACAAGTACGACGTAAATTAGAAATTTGTTCTACGCTCAAAGATTCTGTATCTGTGATATAGAAGTTATTGTATTGAGAGAACTTTTCTTTTAAAAGTCCAATCACTTCATTTTTTTGATCTTTGGTCATAACTAATTTATTTTTTTACCCGGGTCATTTCCTTGCGGATCACCAGGACTAGTTGATTAATGATTTTGTTTCTAAAGTAATACCAGGGCTCATTGTTGAAGCCATGCTAACACCTTTTACATAAGTTCCTTTTGATGCAGATGGTTTTAACTTAACGATCGCATTAATTAACTCAGCACTGTTTTCAGCAATTTTTTCTGGAGTGAAAGAGATACGACCAATAGATGCATGAACGATACCCGCTTTATCTACTTTGAATGCAATCTTACCACCTTTAACTTCATTTACTGCTGCTGCAACATCATTTGTTACAGTACCAGTTTTCGGGTTGGGCATCAGGTTACGTGGACCGAGCACCTTTCCAAGTTTACCAATTTTTGGCATTACAGAAGGAGTTGCAACGATGACATCGATGTCAGTCCAGCCTCCCTCAATTTTAGTGATGAACTCATCCAATCCCACAAAGTCAGCACCCGCAGCATTGGCTTCGGCTTCTTTATCGGGCGTGCAGAGCACCAATACTTTTTTGGTTTTACCTGTTCCGTGTGGAAGGGTTACTGTTCCCCTGATGGCTTGATCAGCTTTCTTAGGATCAACACCCAAACGGATGTGCAGGTCAACCGAACTATCAAACTTTGTTGTGTTTACTTGTTTTACAAGTCCAGATGCTTCAGCAAGTGAATAAACTTTTTTATCATCCACTTTGCCGGCAATGGCTTTTCTTTTTTTTGTGATTCCCATCTTGATTCAGATTTAGGCTGTGATCAATTAATTTTCCCAAGGGGCTTTACCTTCAACTGTAATACCCATGCTTCTTGCAGTACCAGCTACCATGCGCATAGCGCTGTCAACCGTAAAACAATTCAGATCGGGCATCTTGTCTTTAGCAATCGCCTCAACCTGTGACCAGGTAACCTTGCCCACTTTGGAGCGGTTAGGTTCTTTGGAACCACTTTGAAGTTTGCTAGCCTCGAGCAATTGGACAGCTGCCGGGGGAGTCTTGATAATAAAATCAAAAGATTTGAATTGAATATCAGTAGCAGAGCGATTAAAAAAAACAGATAGCGCTCTTAAAGTATCTGTTTTAAACATCGTATATCTTTGGGCGGCATACCCAGGCCCTGCTGGCAAAGACCCATAATCCAAACCAAATCC
>JAURHO010000285.1 GCA_030833265.1 Crocinitomicaceae bacterium
GATGACGATTTTCATACAGCACCTGCTTTCATTTATTGAGTTTGGGGGTTGTGGTTTAGGATTTGTTTTTTTGTTGGGCTTCAAGTTGCAATTGAATTTGCATATCCATGTGTCGATCAAGCTTGGTTATCAAGACTGATTCAAAGCTTTGAAGGTGATGCTTCATTTCCATATTCATTGACTCATTCATCTTTACGAGGTCAACAAGCATGCGCGATTGGTGTTCAAACAGCTTGAGCGTTTCATGCCGCTGATCCTGCAGTAATTCACCAAACATATGCTCTAAAAAATCTTTCTGCTTATGCGCTTCTTCAAACATGTAACGTTGTTGCTCCATCTGCTTTTCGATCATCACCATGGGTTTCTTGAGTAGTGAGTCAAAGCGTTGCGCTGCATCGTCCATCATGAGTGCCAGCGTTGAAACTGCTTGTTTAAATTCAGATGTAAACATTTGCATGTCAAGAGGTTGTGAGCCAATGTTTTTCATGGCGTCCTCAACCATCATGTGAACCTTGTTTTGCATGTCATTCAACTGCACGCGAACCCTTTGCTCCATTTCACGCATTTCATGCATCACATCCACCATGCCCATGCCTGTGGCCATGCTTTGGAGGGGCTTGGGTGGTGCGGCTTTTCGTGACGCTTTAGTTGGAGTGTTTAGTTCAGGAGAAGCAGACCTGAATGCGGCCACCAGCAATTCAGCCTCGCTTGTGCGGTCTGACTTTTCTAGGTAGGCGGTGAGGGCGTCGGTGGGTACTGCGCCTGTGTACTTGGCAATCTTAGCCAAAGGAAAACCCTCAGCTAACAACCGCCTTGCAGCAACAAACTGAACGAGGTGCCTGAAACCATAAAGTGCATCGCGCCCTTCGCGAGATGGCTTATCGACCACCCCCATTGATACGTAGTGGCGCAACAATCGTTCGTTACCCTCTGCTGCCTCTTGGTCAAGATTCAGTGTTTTAGCTACCTCTTGAGCTTTGACTATCAGTGCGTCGGCATTGCCCTGGAAGTCATTGCGCAAAAGTTCTAGATACTTGTTCATGTTGAAAATCTCCTTTTGTCTAGCCCCCTAGATGAACTTCTAGGCTGCCATCAATAAATGTCATTGTGACAGTTAGAATTGTCATTGTCAACATGACAATTGGCATTGTTAATAAGGATAAACCCTATGACCAAAAAGAAATCAAAACTTGCTGTCAACACAGATCTTCTGCTGCCGACAGTAGCTATTAATTTGCAAAAAATAGAAACTTGCGCAGTATCCGGATCAGATAGCGAATTTAATTGGAAAAATATCATGACAAAAGTTAGTAGTGTGATCACAGGTGCAGCTGGCGAACATTTTGTGATGGCTGAGTTGCTTAGACGTGGCCTGGTGGCAGCAAAGGCCCCAGAGGGAGTTCCAAATTTCGACATCGTCATTACTGACATAGGTGGTGAAAGACTAGCTGCTATTCAGGTCAAAACCCGTAGGGACTTTAAGAGTGGTGACAAAGGTTGGCACATGAAAGCCAAGCACGAAAAGTTGTCCTCTGATCGAATCTTTTATGTTTTTGTTGATGTTGGCAAAGATGAAGCATCACAAGTTTCGTTTTATGTTCTTCCATCTAGTGAGGTTGCTTATGT
>JAURHO010000286.1 GCA_030833265.1 Crocinitomicaceae bacterium
CTGAACAACGTGCGCTTCGCTTCTTCCAAATGCTGAATGACTTTCATATTAGAACAATAAGGGTGATAATATTTTTTTTGCTTCTTGAACGCTAACGCCTCTGCGCTGCGCATAATCTTCCACTTGATCCATTTCAATAAACATGGGTGCGCGTAAATCAAATTGATTACTGTTTCTGAAATGCACTTGGTAGCCTGGACGAGGTAGGCTGGTTTTGGTGACATCTGCATCGCTTAACAAGAGTGGATGCAATTTATCGCCAAGCCCTGTTGATGTTTTGTACCAAGCTTTGGAATATGTCGGTGCTAAAAGTTGGGCGATATCAGGATCGTTCAAGCGACTCTTTATACCGCCTGCCAAAAACTCACTTTGCTTTAAGTGGTCGCTAAAAAATGCCAAAGCGTTTGGGTGACGTGAATAAGCAAAGTAACCAAAATAAAGACAACTGCCTAGTTTGTTGCCAAATGCATACCATTTGAGCGTGAGTGCTCGGAAAATATCTATGGCTTTTAGGGCCGTATCGCCTTGCGTCAGTATGCCGTCGTTGAAGCAGGCGATTAGCAATACTTTCAAAATATTTTCAAATCCTAGGTCTTGACGAATTCCAAGCGGGTTTCCGAACATGTTTTTTTGCTCAATACTTGTATTGGCGACTTCCATACTTCGAAAAAATTCAGGCATCTCCTTAGCAATATTGGGGAGTACCTTTTTAAATAACTCTAGCTCGTGTGGTTTTGCGCGAAGATGTTCAAAGGGATAGGTGGTAGTCATGAATTAATTCTCTAGATGATCAATTATTTTTGTTTTTAAGCTAACAAAATCTAGAGTGACTTTGTTTTTTTCTATAACGGTGCTGTAAGAGTTCACCCAGCCTGTGTGGACATTGACTTTGCAGTTGAATAGTTCCTCAAAAAGTGTGATCACTCCCATTTCATCAAGCACATTTTTCTTTATCTTTTGAACCAGACCTTTATGGATTTCTTTTTTGGTTGGCGGGGTGCTTTTCTTTGCATGTTTATCAGCATATGCAGATAATTTCTCATCGTAAGCTTGCCTTAATACTTTGGTCCGCAAAGCTGCATAGGCCGCATTGAGGTCTGCCATGACTTTTAGCGCGTGCCTGCTGTCTCCCTTGTATTTGTCAGGGTGGTATTTTTGCGCCAAAGCTTTGTAAGCGGCCTTGATCACTACATCATCAGCAATAGAAAGTAGTCCTAAAGTTTTGTAATGGTCTTGCATGGGTCAAGTATCGACATAAAAGCCAGCATTTGAAGGCTGGTAACTACTTTTTTGATATTGGTCAAGATGGATGGGTTTACCCCGCAGGAGTTTGTATAGACTAACAGTATTACCGCTCTCAACATGGCGCATGACATTCCTTTCTAATTTGATGAACAAATTAAAGCGTTTTATAGACTGGTTTTCGACCAAAAAGTCTGATTCCACGCTTGAAGTCGCCGAAATTACCAAACGATTCAAGTTACTAGAAGAAGCTAGAAAACTTGGTGAGCTTGGCCTACCCTCATTCCATAGCAAGGTAACAACCGTCA
>JAURHO010000287.1 GCA_030833265.1 Crocinitomicaceae bacterium
AACCTTACTTACTTTTGAACAGGCGCCATTCACAATCCGACAACTCAAAACCAAGCGAAACATAGTTCATAAGGCTTTTGAAATCAGTTCCAAGGAGAAGTCTTTGGTTTATGCACCACACGGTGCTGAATTAGCAGAAAACTGCCATGCACATGTTTTGATTACCACAACCTTGAGTTATCGCCTGCCATTTTTTATAGGTGGCACCATCAATTTGGGCTTGCAAAAAGCATTGGCCTTGAAAGAAAAATTAGGAGCAAGCTACCTTTTGGCAACCCACGACGAACAAAAACGAGCAGAAGGATTCGTTTCAAAAGTTGCGAATGTCAAATTCGAAGCGCATCCGGAGGTTCTTTCTTTGGAGGTAGGTGCTACGTTTATTGTTAAATGATGTTATCAATCAATCTTTAGCATAAGATAACTCCCATCGGCTAAGCTCACATAAAGGGTGTTTTCGATTGTGGTCATGCTGAGGCAATTGCCGTTGTAGATTTTCTTCCAGGTTTTTCCACCGTTTTTACTGCAGTCAACGCCATTGGTGCCGCAAGCGTAATAGCGCTCATTGACCTTGATTACGCAAGAACGATAGCCACTAGGGCCTTTTTTGGGTGCTTGCCAGGTCTTTCCTCCGTCTGTCGAATAAAAGCAGGTGTTCTTTGCTTCATTGGGTGCTAAGTAATTTCCGCCCACAGTCATGATTTCATTTTTGTCAGAAAGTGCCATGGCATAAGGGCCACAAGTGGGGCAGGAAGGATAGGGAAGTGCTGAAATTTCCCATGTTGATCCTTGGTCTGGGGAATGAAAGAAGCGGGCGCTCAGGCCGCCTGAAACAAAGTAAAAATGCCCATCCAAAACTTGATTGGTTTGTCCGCTGGCTGCATACGCAGCTTCGCCCTGATTTGCTTGTATTTTGGTAGGTGTGGGTTCCCAATTGAGGCCTCCGTCCAAGGATCGAAAAGTACAAAACTCATTGGCTACAGGGTCCCCGATAAGAAATAAGGTATCGTTATCAAAGGCAAGCCCATCGAAAAAGATGGGTTGATCTTGCCAGTTCAAGTGGATTACTTCTGGTTGGCTTGCACCGCGTGCAATTCTAATCAGATGGCTAGTGTCGTTGCTTTGCATGGCTACTAGAAATTTAGAGCTGTAAGCAAGATCTCTGATTTCTCGATAAGTACTATCGAGTTGAAAGGTTTGGATGGTTTTTAAGGACGGGCTTAAAACACGAATATTCGCCAAGTTTGATCCGACTACTATTTTTCTAGTGGGTAGCGTCATTAAAGCTCTTTCATGTTCTATTTTAGCACCAGGGGTTCTTGGAATGTAGACCTCTATCTGTGCTACCGCATCAAAAGAGATCAGTACTAAAATAAAACGAAACGTAAGGGATTTCATGAGCAATATGATTAAATAAATGAATGCGAGAGTCGATACTTTTCTATGCGCAAGCTACTTTCTGAAACGCTCCTCAAAACGCGCTTTGGCTTGCGTCTTTAAAGTGTTTAAG
>JAURHO010000288.1 GCA_030833265.1 Crocinitomicaceae bacterium
GTTCGGGGTGAAATGTGCAGTTCAAGTGCGATTTCCCGACAGGTTTTTTCTTGACAAATCCCTCTAATGACTTCAATTTCACGTGCAGTAATGCGCTCAAGCGTTTGAATGGTTTTCTTTTCAGCATCTAGCAAGCGCTTTGTATGCGGATGCATATAGGCCTGCTGAAAAAAAACCTGCCGAAAAGCCACCACGGCTTCTTCTTGGATTTGCATTTTGTTGACCACCCCATGAAATCCCCATTTTAAATAAAGCGGAATCATGGCTGATTTGAAATTTTTAACTGCCAAAAGAAACTTAGCGTGAGGAAAGGTTGCCATCCAAAAATTCATGTAAGCTTGATCGAGTTCTTGTAGTAAATCCGCATCGATCATGATGACTTGAAAGGCAGTGCCCGAATAACGGGCTCTGAAATCACTGAGATTAGGCGCCTCTCCTACCCATTCGAAATCATTGCGCTGCTCAAGCATGGCGCGTAATCCTGTTCTGAAAATGACATTTGAATCAATAAAACCCACGCGAATGCGTGCACCCAAATAATTACTCATACGACTTGCATTTTAATAGGCCAAGGCCCGGTTAGGTTAATACAAGTAGATTTGTTTCATGATGTAAAATTAAAGCTCTTCCACGAAAGTGGATTCCGTAGATTGACGGAATAACTCCAAATAAAGTTGCACGCAGCTCTTAACTTAGGTCAACAAGATTTGATATTCACTTAGCTATATTTGTTCAATGAAACGCCGGGATTTCACGACCTTACTTACTTTAAGCGCTATGGCTATGCCACTTGGAAATTTGAAAAGTTTAGAAAAATGGAGTCAATCGTTGCAGGGCACCAACTTGACCCCTAGCCTTTTTATTGGACATGGTTCACCAATGAATGCCATAGAAGAAAATGAATTTGTCCAAGGCTTCAGGACAGCAGCTGCAAAACTTCCTGAAATCCAAGCCATATTGGTAATCTCAGCACACTGGTTAACCAACGGAACGGCCGTAACCGCTATGGAAAAACCCAAAACAATCCATGATTTTGGCGGCTTTCCTGCTGAACTTTTTGCCCAGCAATATCCAGCGCCAGGAAGCCCAACTTTAGCACAAGAAATCAAAGACTTGATTCCTGACACCCCCATTCACCTTGACAACGATTGGGGTTTGGACCACGGTACCTGGACCGTCTTAAAACATTTGTATCCTGAAGCAAACATTCCTGTAGTACAATTTTCTATTGACTATAAACAACCGCTGAGTTATCATTTTGAATTGGCAAAATCATTGCAAGCACTTCGAAAAAAAGGCGTACTCATTATCGGTTCTGGCAATATTGTACACAACTTGCGCGCCGTTGATTTCAGTAAAATCAATGAAGTTAGCTACGGGTACGAAT
>JAURHO010000289.1 GCA_030833265.1 Crocinitomicaceae bacterium
TTCAAAACGAAATGAACTACAAATATCAATGTCTATCGCTTTAGAAAAACACAATCTCCAAATGCAATTGGCTTCAGAGTTAAAGGAGCTGTATACAAAAATTCAAGACGACAACACTCGTATCAAGGTATTAGAAATGTTGATTGCAATCAGCAAATCTATCTCAGCATGATTTTTAGAATAGCCAAAATCAAATGACCCTCTTCAAACTAACGCACTCAAATCTGAAATTACTCTTCTCGTTTTTTATCGTGCTTTCAACCTCCGCATCAAGCACTGATCAGCTTGTTGAAAAATCCAATCACTTTGATGGTAAGCATTTTTTCAATCAACCACTTGAACCTGACATGCAAAGCGCATGGAAAGTTTGGTGGTATTACTTCACAACCCCTCGGGTTGATGCTGCTCCAGAAAAGCCCTTACCCATTCAGAAATTGGAATGGTCTATATGGCATTCATTGCCAACAGACAAGGTACATGTTGTTCGACTGGGACATTCTTCACTTCTTATGAAATTGCATGGTCAACAGTGGCTGATTGATCCTGTTTTTAGTGAAAGAGCGTCTCCTTTGAGTTTTATCGGCCCCAAACGATTTCACCCTTTGCCAATAGATGTTGACAACATGCCCATGATCGATGGCGTCATCATTTCACATGATCACTACGATCATCTTGATGCTGGAACCATCAAACGTATTCACCCCAAAGTCCAACAGTTTGTAACCACCTTGGGCGTTGGCAAGATTTTGAAAGACTTTGGTGTTCCAGCAGAAAAAATCAAAGAACTTGATTGGCATCAATCTGCCAGTTATGCAGGTGTAAAACTAACAGCTGAACCTGCTCAACATTTTTCTGGGCGCGGTTTGTTTGATCGCAACACAACGCTTTGGGCCTCATGGGTCATTGAAAGCCAAGTGAATGCTGAGCCTGTGAAAATTTTTTACAGCGCTGATTCGGGCTACTTTGAAGGTTTCAAGAAAATTGGGGCTAAGCATGGCCCCTTTGATTTGACCCTGATTGACACGGGGGCCTGGGACAAGATGTGGGCGAGTATCCACATGAACCCAGATGAAAGCATTCAAACGCACTTGGATGTGCAGGGCAAGGTGATGATGCCTGTCCACAACAGTACCTTTGATCTGGCATTGCATCCTTGGTACGAACCTCTGGAGCTTGTCAGCGCGATCGGGGCTCGCCAAAAAGTTTTGTTGGCCACACCCATGATGGGTGAGGTTTACATCGTTGGCTCAGTACCATCGCCTAATCCTTGGTGGCGTATTCACATGCGTCAACAACCAGCTGCTCAATAGCTTTCTACGCT
>JAURHO010000290.1 GCA_030833265.1 Crocinitomicaceae bacterium
ATATCCTTGCCGCTTTAAAAGAAAAATTCGGCGCTAACTTTTATCTTTTTAAAAGTTCCGATTCGGCGGAAGCGCTTTCATTTATTCATGCGCTTGATTCCAATTGCACTCACCTGATTGGCGTTGGTGGCGATGGAACTTTTAATGTGCTTTTGAATGCTGTCTGCACACATCCTGACCAAGCTTTTCAACCAATTATAGGTATTGTTCCAAACGGTACAGGCAACGATTTTTTCAGATCTGCAGGCTTGAATAAAGCATTCGATTTTTTAGAAAGTATCGGCCTTGGCGCTTTTCGGACAATTGATGTCGGCTTGATCGAAACCCCCCATGAAAAACGCTATTTTGCCAATATAACGGATGTTGGATTTGGCGGAGCGGTCGTGATTGAATTACAAAACTTCCGCAAACGTTTTGGCCCGAATTTCTCTTATGGTCTGGCCATTGTCAAGACCTTTCTGAAATATAAAAGGCCGTTGGTTCAAATGACTGCTGCGGACTTCCGTTATGAAGGAGAGCTGCTGCTTGCTGCTTTTTGCAATGGCAGTATTTTTGGAGACGGCTTGCATATCCATCCAGGTGCAAAAATAGATGACGGCCAACTTAAACTCACCCTGTTGGGCAAGGTTTCGTTATTTGACTACCTCAAGAATGTGGTCAAAGTAAAGCGGGGCAAAAAAATCAATCATCCGGAGGCGCATTATCTTGAAGTGTCAACACCCCTTCAATTGCAATCTTTGGAAGGTGTACTGCACGCAGAAACAGATGGCGAATACATCAGCGGACAAAGTTTTGAAGTAACGCTGCATACTGCTAAGATCAAGTTGCTCGCCATGAACAAAGCATAGATTAGCTATCTTTGAACAACAATGAAAAAAAGCATCATCATTACAGCAGGAGGCATTGGTAAGCGCATGGGTGGCGAACTGCCCAAACAATTTTTGCTGCTCGGTGCTAAGCCTGTTCTGATCCATACGCTCGAACGTTTTTTTGACTTCGACCCCACTGCACAACTCATCGTGACACTCCCAAAAGATTGGGTGACCTTCTGGAAAGAACTATTAGTACAATTTAATATCCGTATTCCACACGAGTTAGTGGATGGTGGAACCGAAAGATTTCATTCCATTCAAAATGCATTGGCTATTTGCAATGGTGATCAAATTGCCATTCATGATGGTGTGAGGCCTCTTGTAAGCTTGGAAACAATTGCACGTTGCTTTGAAGGCTTGAAAACTTCAAAAGCAGGTGATGAGGATTGGAACGATCTCGTTGGATTTTTACAGGAATTGTGCACTCTGGCG
>JAURHO010000291.1 GCA_030833265.1 Crocinitomicaceae bacterium
AGATAGTGAGATTCAAAGTTTAATAGAAAAATTTAAGGTCCCAAACTACGGCTTAGGCTTTTTTGAATTTGTAAATGAACTCTTCTCCCTTTATGGGCTCGTTATCATCGATGCCGACAACGCACGCTTAAAACAGAGCGCATGGCCCATATGGCAAAAAGATTTATTTACTTCAGATCTTCATCAGGCCGTACTTCAAAACACCCAAGCACTTCAAGAAAAGAACCTTCCAACACCAATAGAAAGCAAGGAATCTAACTTATTTCTATTGGCCGAGGCGAAAAGAGAAAGGATTGAAAAATCAGGACCAATTCAATTCGAGCAAAAAGACAGCGCCCAACTTTCTCCGAATGTGGTGCTCAGGCCCCTTTATCAAGAATGGATTTTACCAAATTTGGCATACATCGGCGGGCCCAGTGAAATCGCTTATTGGCAACAACTGCCGCAAGCTTTTGCTTGCCTCGAGCTCCCCTTTCCGCTCACCATTCAACGCGCTGGGGGCATCCTGCTGCAAGATAAAGACTTAGACCTCATCCAGAAACTTGGTTTTGAAAAACAAGATTTTCTTTCTGACAAAGCCGAGCTCAAGAAACGCTACCTCGAACAAGTTGGAGATCAAGAACCCAATTATGGTCATTTAGATGAACTATGGAGTGGCTACAAAGACGCTTTTCTAAAAATTGTGGACGGAGAATACTCTCAAGAAAAAAGAATGATCGAAGCCGAACTGACCCGCATTCAAAAACAACGCGAAGCACTCGAGCAAAGATTTGAAAAAACACGCAAGGCCAAATTCGATAAAGCACTCAAGCAGATAGAGCAACTTTCGGAGAAAATTCAGCCCAAGAGTCAACTCCAAGAGCGCAGCACCAATATCCTGAATTTTTGCCCAGACGGTGCTGTATCTGAGCGCATTGCTAGCCTTTATCAACAACTCGACCCCTACAACCAAGAAAAACAATGGTTTGTGGTATCGTAAACGAAAAATAACGACCTTTGTGTCAAATTGACAATATGGCTCAGAACGACATCCGCACCGTCCTTTCTCAACACCCTACCATCCCGGTTGTTACTTTCAATAACACTGAGGAAGTTATTCCGAAAATGGATGCGCTAATGGCTCGTGGCATCTTCTGCATTGAAATTACGTTGCGCACACCTGCTGCCTACGACTGCATTGCGCTTGCCAAAAAATTGTATGGCGACCGCTGCGTAATTGGCATGGGCACCGTTGTGAAGGCCGAGCAAATCGAAAAAGCGATTGAACTCGGTGTCGATTTTATGGTGAGCCCC
>JAURHO010000292.1 GCA_030833265.1 Crocinitomicaceae bacterium
AGAAAGAAGAAGTTACAGAATGACCCAAGAAGCAGTTATCAGAGCATTACAGAATGGCCCACTCACATCCTACCAACTAGAGGATTTAACTGGCATACCAAGACTATCCATTGCAGCTTGTTGCACCAAGATGAGTTACAAGAAGAAATTAACAATAGGGAAAATTAAGATGGGGCGTTCTTGGGTTTCTCAGTTTACCCTTGCACCACACATGATTGAGGCTCAAAAGGCTGCCAATGATGAGCCTTACGATAAGCTAAATCCTTTCGACATTCGCAATGCCAAAGGTATCTTTTCTAAGGCAGAATATGCGGTAATGAACGCACAAGCTAAAAGACTGCTTGGTAAATCGTTTTCACAAGATATTACAAACAATCAGTTTATTTGATACAATGTTTTGAAACACGGCTAGGTTGGACTAATTACCCATACCGAAAAGAGAACACCCCCCTCCTGCCGATTGTTTCTTTTATGGGGGTATTTGGGGCGTGTTATGCACTACTACCAGTTTCACATTGGTGACTACAAAAGTCACACTCATCATCTTTCTTTAATGGAAGATTTAGCTTACAGACGTTTGCTAGACTTCTACTTTCTGCATGAGCAACCCATAAAACACAGGGATATTGCTCGTCAGATTGGTATGCGTGAGCATGAGGAAGACGTTATGACTGTGCTTAATGAGTTCTTTATTTCCACAGCAGATGGCTTTGTTTCTCCTCGTGCAGACAAGGAAATCAAGCAATATAAAGAGTTTGCTGAAGCAGGTAAACGTGGGGCGGCTAAGAGGTGGGGAACACCCCCCAATGGGGAGGCTATTAGCCCCCCTAATGCTACCCCAATAGCAACCAATAACCATAAACCACTAACCATTAACCATAAACCAATTAAAGAGAACAAGAGAGGCTCACGCCTCCCTCAAGATTGGTTTCTTACAAAAGCAATGGGAGATTGGGCTACTCAGGAAAGACCAGACCTAGATGTTCGTCAGGTTGCTGAACAGTTCAAAGATTATTGGGTTGCCCAAGCAGGTCAAAAAGGTGTCAAGTTGGATTGGGATGCAACATGGAGAAACTGGGTACGCAACACCAAAGCTGTTAAACCAAATCCCTATGACGTTGGGAGGCTCACTGTTGCACCATCAAATGAGCCTGACCCTGCTTTGCTGAAGATTGAGGAAGACGCAAAAAAAGCCGCACCTATTCCGCTTGCAGTGTTGGCAAAAATGGC
>JAURHO010000031.1 GCA_030833265.1 Crocinitomicaceae bacterium
TAAATGCCCCGGCAAATGGCAGTCAGGTGAATCAGTCTGCCCTAAACTTACAAGCGCAAACCGCCTTTTTAACTCAGGCGCAAATTAGCTTAAGTTTGAATGGTGTGATCGGGCAACCATTTACTTTTCAGAACAATTTGGTTTCGGCAGCTCTTAACCTCAGACCTGGACTCAATACCATTTTAATTCAAGGTAAAAACGAATGCGATCGAATCAGTCAAACCATCAATCTTACCTATACACCTGCGCCTTGTGACCCACCTCAGGTTGTTTACAACATGATCCCGACAGGAAGTACGGTCAATAATCCGGTCTTCACTTACTATGCAACAGTGGTGAATTATACCGTGAATTCGAATATTATTCTTTCAATCAATGGAACCGTATTGAGTGGCTATGGCAATGTTAACGGAAGTTTAGCGGCAGAGTTAGGACTCATAGAAGGCGCCAACCAAATTTCAATTACCGTTACAAACGACTGCGGAACCTTCACAAACACCTATAATGTAACTTACGTGAATGACGGCACAGAAGGGCAACAAAGGAAGCCAACAACAACAACAACAAAACCAACGGCTCCTAAACCTGCAGCTCCTAAACCAACAAGCCCTTCAAATGCAAAACCAGCACCGGCAAAACCAGCTGCTACAACTCCGGCAAAAAATACGCCTGGGGGGCTGAAATCAGACACCTTAAAGCCGGTTCCAACTACGCCAAAACCGGCGCCAAAATCTATAGAAAATAAATCTGGAAATGGAGGAGGTCGCTAGACCTCCTTTTTTGTGCGCGAATACTTGGGGCTCTGCTCAAATCTTCCTATATTCGCAATCTTAAAATCGCATACAAATGGCTATTATCGGTAAAATTCGCGCCAAATCTGGCTTACTCGTCGCAATGATCGGACTCGCTTTATTAGCGTTTATCCTCAATGATTATCAAAGTTTATTCGGTATCGGAGAAGGAGACTACGGCATTGGCTTGGTCTTCGGAGACAAAGTAGACCCTGCTTCATACAGCATTGCTAGCTCTAAATTCCAAGAGCAAGAAAGAAATCAAGCTATGCAAAATGGCAAAGAATTCACAGAAACAGACATGGAAGCTTCAAGTGACAAAGCTTGGAACTTCATGGTAGATTCCACCATTCTTAGCAAAGAATACGAAAAATTAGGTATCAGTGTAACCGACCGCGAGCTAGATGCTTACTGGATGGCTAAAGACGGCTTCGGAGTTTTAGCTGATCTCAACCAATTCTTTACAGACTCACTCACTGGTGTGCAAACTCCTCAATCTATTGAAGCTGGGCGTGCTAAATTAGCAGCTACCCTCAACAAACTGAAAACATCTAAAGATGCGCAAAGTGTTGAGCAATGGACTGGTTTCAAATCTTACCATACCGACCGTCGCAAAACTGAAAAATACTTCGGTTTAGTGAAGCAAGGTGTATTCGTTACAGACCTCGAGGCTCAAGATCAATATCTTGCCAACAACGAAAAGAAAACTATTTCTTTTGTCGTACGTCGTTACACAGAAATTTCAGATGCCGATATCAAAGTTTCAGAAGCTGAAGTGAAGGCTTATTACGATGAGCACAAATCCGACAAAAAATACCTCGTTCGCAACCCAAGCCGCGATATCAAAATGTTTGATGTAAACATCCGCCCTTCAAAAGCTGATTCTACTGTATTCGCTGGTAAAATGAACCAATTGCGTGCAGGTTTTGCCACGAGCACCAATGACTCTGCTTTTATCGTTAAAAACAGTGAAACACCAGTTTATTTCTCTGACAAACGCGCCACTGCAGTTCCTGAAGGTCATCCAAAAGCAGATCGCTATCAAGTCTATCCAAGAAGCCTCGATACTGTTTTCAAAACAGCTGCACTTGGTCAACTTGTAGGTCCATACGCTTCAAAAGAAAAAATGGTCTTGTCTAAAGTTATTGGTTTCACTCCAGCTAGCTTAAAAGCACGTCACATCCTAATTTCTACAGCTAATTCTACAGACGCTAAAGTTTTAGCAGCTAAGAAGAAAACAGCTGATAGCTTGGTTAAAATCTTGAACAAAACAAACTGGGATGCCATTACTGCCAAATATTCTGAAGATCCAGGATCGAAAGATAAAGGTGGTGTCTATGAAGACTTCCTCGAAGGCGACATGGTTAAAGAATTCGGATTCTATTGTGCTACTGCTCCTATCGGAAAAGTAGGCGTTGTAAAAACTGATTTCGGATACCACATCATTGAAGTGCTAGAGCGCTCTGCAGATAAACTTCCTTTGTTGGCCTCTGTAAATCTTACCTTCAAGCCATCTGACGAAACAGTTGCCAACATGGAAAGCGAAGTCAATGGCATTCTTTTGAAATTAGATCGTCAAATCTCTAAAGAAGAAGATCCTTTCAAAAAAGCTGCCTTGTTCGATACCATCGTTACACGCGCAAGCTATGCACCACGCGTGATTCAAATTGAAGACAACGCACCAAAAGTTTATGGTTTTACCACAACTATGGCTCGTGACCGCATCTTGGAAATGGCATTCGCAGAAGACGCTACAGTTGGTTCAATGACCCTCTCTCCTATCCGCGACAAAGACAAGTATGTCATCGCAATGGTGAGTGCTATTCGCCCAGAAGGCGAGCCACTTTTTGAAAATGTTCGTGCTCAAATGGAGCGTGAATTGATTCAAGAAAAGAAAGCGAAGCGTTTCATGAATCAAATGGCTGGTAAATCTTTAAAAGTCATTTCTAAAAAATTCAATACGCCTGTAATTGATGCAGAAATCACCTTTGGTAACCCACAAATCTCTAACGCAGGTTATGAGCCAACAATCATTGGTAATTTATTCTCTGGTGCCATTAAAAAAGGTGAACGTACCTTACCATTAAAAGGCGAAAGCGGCGTTTACGTTATCCAAATCAATCGCGTAACTAAAGCTCCTGCTACTACAAATTATCAAGCAGAACGCGACCAACTATTACAAGGTCTTATGGGCCAAGTAGAAGGTCAGGCAATGGGTGGCTTACGCAAGAAAGCCGCAGTGGTAGACAACCGCAAGCTTTCTGAATTGGGTGTGCGTTTGTAAGCAACAAACTCCATGACCAAAGCCGAAATTCGCAAGCATTACAAGGCTAAGCGAGCTCAGCTCACTCCTTTTGAATTATCCAAAATCTCAGCACAAGTGCAAGCACTTGTGCTGGATACCTTTCAGTTCCCTTCCAAATTTGTCAGTTTATTTCTGCCCATAGAGCGTCAGAAAGAAATTTCAACCTACGGCTTGCTCGAAGATATTTTACTCAAAGGCGGGCATCCTATTTTATCCAAGTCTAACTTCGAGGATCACAGCTTAACGCTCTATCATTACGAAGACCCCAAACAGCTTGAGATTTCAAGTTTTGGTATTCCCGAACCCAAATTTGGACGCACGCTATTGCCAGCCAAATTAGACTACGTTTTTGTCCCGTTATTAGCAATTGATTCAGAAGGGCATCGCGTTGGCTACGGCAAAGGGTTCTATGACCGCTTATTGAAGCAATGCAAGCCTGAATGCCAATTTATTGGGCTACATCTTTTTGACGAATTTGTAGAGATCTCAGATGTAGGTGCACACGACATCCCTTTGCATTACTGCTTTACCCCAGGAGGAATTTATGATTTCAGAAAGTAGCAATCAGGGAAAGTTTCAATTACTGGCCATCCTGCTGATCCCGGTAAATATGGTAGCTTTCTTTATGTTGCCCACAAAGTTTTGGTGGTTGAAGGGCCTTATTATTGGCGCTTCAGTAGCGTTTACTTATTTCCTTTTGAAGAAGAAGTCTTCTTGACAATAACGCCGTCAGCTTCTATATTCCATTCAATTTTTGGAGCAGTAATTTGATCAATTTCTGATTGTGGTGCTTTTGCATCCTCTAAGAAGTGCTTTTGCATGGCCACTGAAATCGTATCTAGATATGGAGTTCCGTGAAAATAAGCCATAGAACCTGCTTCTGTTGCAGGTGGAATTAGGAAATGGTCTTTGAAGCGGACACGAATTAAATCACCGTTTGTTGGCTTTACATTTACCCAGCAACCTGCACTCTGACAAACGGCAACTAAAGGAGCTTTGAAAGTAAATGCTTGCTCAGTTGGATTTGCTTTGAAACGCATGATCATTTCATCGAGTGTCAAGGCTTGGGTTGTGTCTACACTTACAGGGCCATATGCTTTGTAAGCAATAGAAGATGTTTGACAACTAGAAAGAAAAAGTGCAAAAATGCCGAGTGAAATAAGGGTTGTTTTCATGAAGATGAATGATGATTATTGAAGGTAATTTTCGAAGAAAGCGCCGAGGTCATAACTTTTGTTCTCGACCTGAACCGCTACAATTTGATTAGCTGATAAAAAACGAAGGATAACTCTGCGAGAATTAGCGTCATTGGCAAGCATATGAAAAGTAGCCACATGAGATTTTGCATCAAAATCGACAGTAAACATGTTCGTGTAGAACTTGGCATACATGATTACATTTTCTTCGGTAACCTCGTTTGGTAAGGCGAGCTGGATGTGGCCGCTAGCGACTCCACCTTTTAGTTCGGCTAAATTTTTTGCCGAAGCGCTCAGTGTTTTCTGACCAAAAACAAGTAAGTTCAGACCCAAGGCCAAAACAAGAAGCGTTACTTTTTTCATAGTGCAAAGATTAGATAAGCATAAAACTACAAAATAATTCAATAAATTGCCAATGTGTCTGATTTAATCCTACAATATCAAAACTTATCCCCTGAAGCTGGTTGCGACGAAGCAGGCAGAGGTTGTTTGGCAGGGCCGGTTGTGGCTGCGGCTGTCATACTTGATCCTGAAAATCCGATCGCCGCACTCAATGATTCTAAGCAGCTCAGCGCAAAAAAACGCATGCTACTGCGCGACGAAATCATGACTAAAGCACTCGCTTACGGAATTGGACTGGTTGATCATACCGAAATCGATCAAATCAATATCCTGAATGCAAGCATTTTAGCCATGCACAAAGCGCTCGCCGTATTAAAACTGACGCCTGAATTCATCTTAGTAGATGGCAATCGATTTAAACCATTTAAAGACATTCCGCATGCCTGCATGATCAAAGGAGACGCTCGCTTTTCAGCAATTGCAGCCGCCAGTATTTTAGCCAAAACAGAGCGAGACCTCCTCATGAGCAAGTTACACCAGGAACATCCGGTTTATGGCTGGGAACAGAACCAGGGTTATCCAACCTTGGCGCATCGCAAGGCAATTGCCCAGCATGGTGTTTCACCCTACCATCGATTAACTTTCCAACTATTATCACCAAATCAGCAACTGGGCTTGTTTGATTAAACAAAACATTGTTGATTAGATTATTGGTATGGATAAATAACTGCGCTCTGCGGGCTTAACTTTGAAAAAAAAGTACGCATGCGACAACGTCTTGTTCTTCTCGTGATCAGTTTCTTGGCTTTAGTTTGGGTCTTTTTTGCCTCATACGACTTGCTATCCAATGAAACACTAACCGATTTCAGAAGTTACTTTAATGTCAAAGATGGTAAAGTTTGGATCATCAGGGAAGACAGCGAATTTGAATGGGACAAAGAAGGCGTTCAAACAACAGAACTCAACCAGAATTTATATTACTCAGTAACACGTGCAGCAAACTATCCGGTTACGGTATTTTTTAGTGCCAAAAGAACACTTTTACTCGTCGAGAAAAAAGGGAACTGGACAAACAAAGAAGTAAAAGAGCTTTTCGAAAACGGGCTTTTCCCACTTCAATTTGGCAAACTCAAGCGCTTCGAATTTGGAAAGCTCCATGGTCAGTTTAACAAAAATCAACTCATTATTTACGAAGGTGAACTCGACGAACCCTTTGATTTGAAACTCAACCTTAATACAAAATCAAGCTATTCCTGGATCACATGGGTAGGCCAACAAGCGCATATAACGGATACTTATGTCAAACCAACAATGCGGTATCGTTATGAGAAGTATAAAAACACGACTAAAAGCCTCAAAAAAGTAGACGATTACGCTGTTTTTGCAGAAGCAATTCCTGATTTTATCACGAGCTATTACTTCTATGAGAAAAATTATGCGGCGCAACTCGATCCGCAGTTTGCTAAAACGCCGTGGTTCAAATGCATGAAAACTGGATTTGTACACCTGAAAAAAGACAGTGCAAGCTTAATTTTATTTGATTTTACTGAAAATAACAACCCGCTACTTACCCTGAACGAAGCTTTAGGTTTGGAAGAACTCAATGAAGAAACACAAGTTTACGAGAAGCAATTGGTCACCAAACTTGTCGAAGCTCATCAAAACGATTGGCACCTCGGAACTTTCGGTTCTTATGCCTTTGCTAGCACAAACAAGGCGCTTTTTGATGAAGCCCTGGCTGCTGCTAAACTCAACCAAACGATTGTACAAGACACCAATAAAATCATTCGCTTTTATGAGCATATGCCCAAAAGAGTGAGTGCCCGATGGGTAGATGCCAGTATGAAGAAAACGCTGACCCTTTTGGGAGGTTACGTTGTCACCACTAGTTATCAAAGACTCAGTGAAGAGCGCAACCTAGACCAAGATAAGATCCGAGATTACTTTGTGATGAATCCGGGCTTCAGGGTAATGGACTTCGGTGCCTTCCCGGAACGCGGCAATGTCATTTTACAAACAGAAAACCAAAAGTTAGTCGGCTATATCAACGGCCTTAAAAAATGGGAGAAGGAACTCAAGGGCGAAGTCAAGGACATTTATAATTTGGCTTCACTAGAGCAATTAGTAGTGGTGCAGCTAGCGCATGAAGCCCAGTTTTTTGACAAAACAGGAAGGCTCGTTTACAGAATGACCCATGAGGCCAGCACCCAAATTGCTGCTTATGAACTCAGTGGTAAAAAAGAATTTATTAGCTACAATGGTGGCGCAAGTCTGCAACTTTCAGGAGAAAACGGCGCTGTTATCAAACAGTTTTCTAATAATGGAAAGCTCAAAGATTTTGCAGTCTATAGGCAAAATGGCAGGCCCTTTGTCGGTATTTTAACGGACAAACAGTTCACAACGATTGATTTGTCCAAACGCAAAGTACTGAGCAAGCAAAACGTAGATTCCACTTGTGTTTTAGCGAAGAGCACCTCCGCTGTTGCTGCGGTTCAAATACAAAAGAACCAAGCCACAATCATGCAACAGGGTGCTAAAAAACAATTCCAAGTATCTAATGGCGTTGTTTACCTCGCCGCTTACAAACAAGCGCAAAACAACATTTTTATTTTCAAAAGAAATACTGCTATTTATGCCTACGATCAGCAAGGAAACAAAATCTGGGAGAAGACGTTGCCGCTCAAAGAGTTGAGTCAGTGTCAAATTTACCAGCAGCCAAATGGACAAACTTGTTTAGCCTTTTTAGACGCGATAGGCAACCAAATCTATCTTCTTGACGACTTAGGAAGAAACTTAGATCAGCAGGACCGTCATGGAGAAGAACAAGTTCAAGTTACCAGTTTTGGCGCTAGCGCTTATTCAATCACTACATTTTTAGGAACCTATCTAATTCAATATACCAAACAATGAAAAAAATCATCTTCGCATTCATTTTGCTGAATACCTTATTGGTTCAATCGCAATCTTATCTTGGTAACATCACCAGTAATTATGCTGGTGCTATTGGCAACCAGCTCAACCCAGCAAGCTTTGTAGATGGCCGCGTTAAATTTGACCTTACCCTACCAGCAGTTAATTTATTTACCTACCAAAATTTCGGATATTTTGATGCCAATGCCATGCGTACTGCTCAAGGAAATGGCGGCTATTGGTGGGCAAAATCTTTTGGCGATACAGCTGTTCTGAATTCATGGGTCTACCCTTCGTCTACTTTTATCGATCGATTCATCGTGCACAATTACAACGCACAAAGTTCCGGGACCTTGGGCGCCAATATCAACTTGAACCTTGATTTATTCAATATGGCTTTTCACCTCGGTGAAAAAAGAGCCATTGGCATCAATGCACGCATGCGCTCCATTACCAATGTAGACAACATGAATCCTAAACTTGCCGTTTTATCGGAAGAAGGCCTCATTTATCCCGCACTCTGGAATCAAGTTATCGATGAAGAACTCATTAACGTAAATCACATGACTTGGGCTGAAATTGGTTTCAATTACAGCCAAGTTCTCATCGACAACAAAGAACATTTCCTCAAAATTGGTATCACGCCAAAATTACTTCTAGGATTTGCGAGCGCCTATGTTCACTCATCAGATTTTTCATACAACCTCGTCAACGAGGACACTTCTCAATTGCTTTCTGGAACCTTTGACTACGGTTATTCAAAAGAAGTAGGTGATTTTATCACTGCTGGTATGAATGGCTCCATTAACAGTTCTAATTACATGGACTACCTCAAGCCAGGCTCCAAAGGTTTTGGTCTTGACCTCGGTGCTGTCTATGAATGGCGCCCAGACTACGCCAAGTACAAATACGACATGGATGGCAAAACCGATCTATGGATGCGTAATGAAACAAAATACAAGGCCAGAGTCGGACTTTCCCTCGTTGACATGGGTGGCATGAAGTTTACCAAAGGTGGTTTGAGCCGCAACTTTGTGGTCAACACCAGTAATCTTTTTGACCTTCATACTTTTGAAGTGGCCACTGATTTAGCTTCTTTTGACGGCGTGATAGACTCACTCATTACCTCATCCACTGCAAATGGCACACAAGATTGGGTGGCACTTCAAACTCCGGGTCAAACCTATAGAATGCGTACGCCAACAGCACTAAGCATTCAGGCTGACTACCACATCTGGAAATATTTCTATGTCAATGCTACTGCTATGTTAAACATGATTCCTAAAAACAAGGATACCAAAGTGCATACGGCAACGCAACTTAGCTTTACTCCGAGTTTTGATAGTCCTTATTTTGGCTTTTACGTTCCATTTGTCTATAACCAATATAGCGGCTTCAAGTACGGTTTAGCAACTAGAATTGGCCCGCTAATTCTTGGTCTGAACGACATGAACCTCATCAAGGCTAAAAATGAAATCAGTGGCCTTGACTTCTATGCTGGCTTGCGTTTACCTATCATTTATCACCGCGTTAAAGACAAAGACAAAGACAAAGTTTCTGACCGCATGGACGAATGTAAAAACGTACCAGGAACATGGGGCTTCCTAGGATGTCCAGACACAGATGGCGATGGTATTCCAGATTCAGAAGATGATTGTGTTGACGTCAAAGGGCTTAAAGAGTTCAAAGGTTGCCCTGACACAGACGGCGATAAAATCATCGACTCCCAAGATGCTTGCCCTACCGTTGCTGGCCTCAAAGAATTCAAAGGCTGCCCTGACACAGACGGCGACAAAATCATCGATTCCGAAGATGCTTGCCCAACCGTTGCTGGTATAGTCGCTTTAAAAGGTTGTCCAGACAAAGATGGTGACGGCGTTACCGATGCAGAAGATGTTTGCCCAGACAATGCTGGACCTAAAGAAAACCAAGGTTGCCCAGATAAAGATGCCGATGGCCTATTTGATTTCATCGACCAGTGCCCTGAAATTGCTGGACCTAAAGAAAACCAAGGTTGCCCATGGCCAGACACAGATGCCGACGGCTTACTCGACAAAGACGACGAATGTCCGAACTTAGCGGGTCCAAAAGCCAACAAAGGTTGCCCTTACAAAGATTCTGACAAAGATGGCTTACTTGATAAAGACGATGACTGTCCAAATACGCCTGGTCCAAAATCAAATAAAGGTTGCCCAGTAATTGAACAAGCCGTGATTGAAGTACTTAAAACAGCCTTCGATAACCTAGAATTTGAAACTAGCAAGGATGTTATCTTCGAAAGTTCAAAACCTTCTCTCAATGAATTGGCTGAAGTATTGAAGAAAAAAACAACTTGGAAATTGCAAATTTCAGGACACACCGATAACGTTGGTGACGACAACCTGAACATGGTTCTTTCTAAAAAACGTGCTGAAGCACTTAAAGCTTACTTAGTTTCTCAAGGTATTGATCCTAACAGATTGATCACTCTTTACTATGGTGAAACTAAGCCTATTGCGCCAAACGACACCCCAGAAGGACGTCAGAAAAACAGACGTGTAGAAATGAAAATTGTTTTTGAATAAAATTCAAATTTTATCAAACTAAATTGAAAGGCGGCTCTTGGGTCGCCTTTCTTATGTTACCTGTATGTTAACTTTTGATCAGTGCTAATTAACGCTTTGTTAATCTTAGATTAATGTACTCATCAAGATACTACAAGACCTTTGCATTAATTATTTAATGTAAAGCAATGAAGCTATTTACCTCGATTTTAGCAAGTTTATTTTTAATCCTTTTTACTTCTTTGAGTTTTGGGCAATCCGGCACGATTCAAGGGAAAATCACAGATGCCTCTACCGGAAATCCGTGTAATGCGGTGAAGGTAAGTCTCGCCGGTAAAGCCATTTTTACGCTCTCAGATTTCAACGGTGCTTACCTACTTAGTAAAGTTCCGGAAGGTGTTTATACCATTGAATTCAAATCGAGTGAACATAAAACAAAAAAACTCACCGATGTAAGTCTGAAGGCAAATGAACAACTCATTTTAGATGTCGAACTTGAAATAGGCACCCAAACAACTGGCGGTGTAACCGTTACAAAGTATGTCAAAAAAGATACACAAGAAGGGGTCGTTTTAATGCAAAGAAAGAGTCCTGTTTTGATGGATGTTGTTCCTGCGGAAATCATTACACGCTCACCGGCAAGAACAGCAAGTGATGCTTTGGCTAAAGTAAGTGGTGCAAGTATTCAAGACAACAAATTTGCTGTCATCCGAGGTTTGAACGACCGTTACAATGCAGCTTATCTTAACGACGCTCCACTACCAAGTTCAGAATCAGATAGAAAGGCTTTTTCATTCGATATTTTCCCAGTCAATATGCTGGAAAATTTAGCCATCATTAAAACAGCTTCAGCAGATTTACCTGGTGAATTTGCCGGTGGTATCATCTTAGTAAAAACAAAAGATGTTCCGTTAGAAAATTTCACAAGTCTTAGTATTGGTGGTGGTTACAATACGATTAGTACTTTAAAAAAAGGACTAAGTGCGCCCGGTGGAAAACTAGACTGGTTAGGTATCGATGACGGAACAAGAGCTATGCCAAGTAGCATCCCAAGCAACATCGATTTCCCGAGCTCCATGGATGCACAAGCCAATTTAGCTAAAACGTTTAGTACCACTTGGGGCCTCGGGCAACAGACCGTGCTTCCAAACATGAGTTTCCAATATGCCAATGGCTTTAAGAAAAAACTCAAAGCGGAAAACAGAGAATTCGGTTATACTGCATCCCTTTCTTATAATCGTACTAACAACCTCAATCAAACAAAAAGAAACTCCTATACAGATAACGCAGGAGGTGGAACTGGTGCTTCACAAATTGAAAGTGCTTATGTCGATCAAGTGAATTCGAGCACTATTCTTTCTGGCGCGATGTTGAATCTTGGTTTTAAATTGAACGAAAATCAGTTGTTTACACTCAAAAACCTTTATTCTATCAATAGTGAAAATCGCATTATTCAAAGAACTGGCGAAGTGAATCCACTCGAGACCAACCCTACCCTCATTCGTTCTAATGCCAATTGGCTCACTTCAAATCAAATCTTTGCAAGCCAATTAGGTGGTCAGCATGTCATTAAAAAAAGCGTTTTAAAAGCAGATTGGACGCTTGGTCTGAGCACCATTCAACGAAATATTCCAAACCTGCGACGCTCTATTTATTCGCGCTTAAGCACCTTCAATGATCCTAATGACCCGAACCCATATGACACCACTTGGGTAGCAAACATTTCACAATCGAGTGTTGGTCCTGACTACGGAGGAAATATGTTTTTCTCGGTAAATAAAGAATGGATTGGTTCAGCAAAAGCCAATTTCACCTATGAATTTGCTAGCAAGAAGAAAAATAATGCCGAACTAAAAGCAGGCTTCTTCATTCAGGAGCGTCAAAGAAGTTTTGTTGCTCGTCAATTTGGGTATACGAAATACGGAGCAGTTGGTGGCAATATCAATTTTGACTACAACCTCCTTTACTTACCAGAAGATCAAATTTTCCAACCAGAAAATATGGGCCTTACCGATCCGGGTGTTGGTGGTTTCAAACTAACTGAAGGTACCAAAGCTTCTGATTCATATGAAGCGAGTACACATTTGAAAGCAGGTTATGTATCGATGTATCAAAAAATTGAAAACCACAAGTTTATTTATGGCGTGAGAATTGAAGATTTTCAGCAAAACCTAACTGCACTTCGTGCAGACAAATCACCTCTCGAGGTCAACTTACACAATCTTGACATCTTGCCTTCCCTTAATTATATTTTTAATATGAAGAAGGATCAGTTTTTACGCGTCAGCGCTTCTCAAACTGTAAACCGTCCAGAATATAGAGAGTTGGCGCCTTTTGCCTTTTACGACTTCAATACGCAATTTGTACTCTCTGGAAACGACAGTTTGAAACGTGCAAAAATTACCAATTTCGATGTCCGTTACGAAAGATATCCGACTAAAGGTTCCCTCTTTTCAGTTAGCGTCTTCTATAAAAACTTCCAAAATCCAATTGAGCAAATTGCAAGACCAGATGTCATGAACGAAATCTCTTACAAAAATGTAGGATCTGCAAATAACTTAGGTGTAGAATTAGAATTGAAATCTAACCTAGGAAAATTAATTCATGCTGATAGTACAAGCCAACTGAACAAGGTCCAATTCTTCACCAATTTAGGTTTCATCCATTCAGTGGTAGATGTTTCTCAGAATATTGGTACACCTTATGAATTTAGACCGTTACAAGGGCAGTCTCCTTATATTTTCAACCTCGGTGCAAACTATCAAATGAAGGAACTCAACGTAAGCCTCAATGTCAACCGAGTTGGGTCGCGCATTTACATCCTCGGAAGTATCCTTCAGCCAGATATCTGGGAAAAAGGACGCACCTTCCTTGACCTACAAGTTGCGCACAGTTTCTTGGACAAGAAACTAGAACTCAAAATTAACTGCCAAAACTTGTTAGCGCAGCATTTGATCTTCTACCAAAACAACTATAGCACTACTACAGTTGGCGGTATTCGAAAAGTAGGAAATTTCTTGTTTACCGGTGAAGCGAGTGGAGAGAACAGTTTTGACCCTGAAAAAGATGACTTAGTTTGGGACACCAACTTTGGACGCGTCTTCAGCTTTGTGCTTACTTACAAATTCTAGACTTTACATTTTCGTAACAATTACTTATTGTAAACATAGACATTCACTAACACAACGGCCACAACAATACAAGAACTTTGTCTCAGATAAAAATTAAAAAGATGAAAAAAATTACCTTAATGACATTAGCGCTCCTTTGTAATGCAGCGCTTTTTGGCCAGAGCTTTTTCCAGCCAACAAACTACCGA
>JAURHO010000293.1:0-399 GCA_030833265.1 Crocinitomicaceae bacterium
GCTGTAGACCTGGCCAATGGCATGGTGCATGTGGCCGAGGAAGACGCCAAAGCTGGCCAGCGCATCCTGGTCCCGCTGAACAAGTCGGCCAAGGCACTGCTGGAATCCTTCCCTGAGCCCCGCAAAGGCCGCGTGTGGGGCGATATGGACCGCGTCTGGGCCAACACCTGGACAGGCGCCTGCAAGCGCGCTGGCGTGCCTGGCTTTCGTTTCCATGATCTGCGCCACACCTGGGCGTCCTGGCACGCTATGGCCGGCACTCCCCTGTCGGTGCTCCAGGAGCTGGGTGGCTGGCACTCGCATGAGATGGTGCAGCGATACGCCCACCTGTCGCCAGAGCACCTGGCGAATGCTGCTGAGCGCGTTAACTTCTGAGGGTGCTGGGGTGGCCGATGGGAC
>JAURHO010000293.1:409-1136 GCA_030833265.1 Crocinitomicaceae bacterium
GAACCCACGACCGCTGGAATCACAATCCAGAGCTCTACCAGCTGAGCTACGGCCACCGCTGCTTTGAATCTACGACACAAAAATGTCACAACAACTCAAAAATCACAACTTGGAAATGCCGAAAGCCTTGATTCTATTGGGGTGGCTGATGGGGCTCGAACCCACGACAACAGGAATCACAATCTGAGTTTACCAAAAAAAGCCCCCAATTACGGGGGCAAAGGTGCAGATGGCAACTGCTCTGTCACAAATCAATGGCACAAAAATGTCACATTTATTCTTCCTCGGTTTCCATCGAGCTGAGGAACAAAGCCTTCTCAGCTTTGCGCCGTTTGACCAGGCCCGGCAATTCTTTGCCGCCTCCCCTGGTCCACTGCATGAAGGCCTCCGCGGCCCCCTCCCAGTCCTGGCGCCCGATCTTCATCCGAATAGTGGAACGCTGAAAGTTTCCCAGCCCGGCATTGAACGCAAAGCTGGTACACGCGTCGAAAGCGCCTTGATTGCCAAGCAGATTGGGAGCAAGTCGTAAAACACCACGCTCAAAACTAGCGACGTCACTTGCGAATAGCGCATCGATCTCTTGTTGACTCCAAACACGGCTGTCCTCCGGTCTCAGTGGGTATTCCTTGCGGATCACGGGGCTGTGAATCTCCTTCACCCGCACCATTGGCAGCCTGATCTGCTCCTGGTAGAGCACATGGCCCCAGCCAATCGTCCAGATGTGCAC
>JAURHO010000294.1 GCA_030833265.1 Crocinitomicaceae bacterium
TAAGAGTTTTTTCGCTCGATTGAATTTTAGTTCTTAAGGCCACGGATTTCTTGCCTTCTTCAATGTTATTGCCCCTGAAAATATCAAAAATATTAACTTCTTTGATTAAATTTTTATACTTAGAAAAAATCAAATCATCACAAGTTATTTCTACTGAACCAGTGCCATCGTCAAGAAGAAAAATATTGAGCTTTCCTCTTGATGTATTGATTGTTCGCTCAGAACGTACGATGCCTGCAATCCACTGTGAATCGCGACTTTCGGTGATATCTGACAACCTTGTTTTAATGAAGATTTGAATTTCACTCTCAACCTCATCAAATAAATGTCCAGACAAATGAAACCCAAGTGCAGATTTTTCATGTGTTAATTTTTCCCGCACACCCCATTCCGTCTGTGTAATTAAATCGGGTTCTTGCGTACTAGATCCATGCTCATCAGCTGAGTCAAATAAACCGGTTTGATGCAAATGCTGTTCTTGAGATGAAGCAAACTCAAGCGCTAAATTGACTGAAGCTAGAAGTGCACTTCGGTTTGTTGATATCTTGTCGAAAGCACCAGCCTTGATTAAGGCTTCTAATGTTCTTTTATTGACTTTATTGCGGTCAATTCTGGAGCAAAAATCGAACAGACTTTTGAAAGATCCGCTGCTTTCTCTGGTTTCAGCAATGGATTCAATTGCAGATTGACCAGTTCCTTTGATAGCGCCCAAACCGTATTGGATGCGTGAATTTGAAACTGGCACAAAACCGTAGACACCCGTGTTGATATCGGGCATTTCAAAAGTGACGCCCATGGCAACAGCATCATCGTAAAGAATCTTCAGTTTGTCTGTGTCATCCATTTCAACCGTCATATTTGCGCTGAAAAATTCAGCTGGAAAATGAACTTTTATCCATGCGGTGTGGTAGGCCAATAAGGAGTAAGCAGCCGCATGAGATTTATTGAAACCATAACCAGCAAACTCCTCCATCAAATCAAAAATGGCGTCTGCTTGTGTCGTTGAAATATTATTCTTAGCGGCG
>JAURHO010000295.1 GCA_030833265.1 Crocinitomicaceae bacterium
TCGCCTGAGAGTGCAAGCTCTGTAATTTTTTCTAACTGCTCGCGAGAGTTAATGGCACCAATATCGGTGTTCTTATCTAGCGGATCACCGAGGCGAATCTGAGACATACGGCGCTTGAGTTTTTCAAGAAATTCATCCTGAATATTCTCTTGGATGAGAAGACGTGATCCAGCGCAGCAGACATGTCCTTGGTTAAAGAAGATGCCGTTGATAATTCCTTCAACGGTTTCATCAATTGGTGCATCATCAAAGACGATATTTGCGGCTTTGCCACCTAATTCCAGGGTCACACTCTTTTTGGTAGGAGCAACAGCGCGAGCAATAATCTTTCCAACCTCAGTTGAGCCGGTAAATGCAATCTTGTCGATTCCTGGGTGGTTAACGATCAAGGCACCCGTTGAACCATCTCCGGTGACAATATTGACGACACCTGCAGGAAGTTCTGCCTGCTGACATACTTCGGCAAACAACAATGCGGTTAGCGATGTTGATTCAGCAGGCTTTAGAACAACGGTGTTTCCCGTAGCTAGCGCTGGTGCAACCTTCCAGGCCAACATTAAAAGCGGAAAGTTCCACGGAATAATTTGCCCTGCAACACCTAGTGGTTTTGGAGATGTACCAAGACCGGCGTATTCAAGTTTGTCCGCCCAGCCTGCATGATAGAAAAAGTGTGCTGCAGCTAATGGAATATCGGTATCGCGTGATTCGCGGATTGGCTTGCCGTTATCGAGAGTCTCTAGCACTGCAAATTCACGTGCTCGCTCCTGCATGATTCGAGCGATGCGATACAAATACTTTCCACGTTCCTTGCCTGACATCTTTGACCAGGTAGTTGTGTACGCCTTACGAGCAGCCTTTACCGCTGCATCAACCTCAGCCTTTCCAGCAAGAGCGATCTGAGACAGAACCTCTTCAGTTGCAGGGTTAACTGTCGGAAAGTGCTTGCTACCTGCAACAAACTTTCCACCAATGAAGTGGCCATACTTTGGTTTGATTGAGACCACTGCTCGTG
>JAURHO010000296.1 GCA_030833265.1 Crocinitomicaceae bacterium
AAGTTAACTAATTGGGGTCAAGTTAACTAATTGGGGTCAAGTTAACTAATCGGGGTCAAGTTAACTAATTGGGGTCAGATCATGATTAATTTGCTGCGCAAATTAATTGTGCTCTGACCCCGATTAGTTTTAAGGTATCAGATAGAGGCTACCGCCACCTTGCCCCGATGCCAGCTTGTCATGTGCGGTACTTGCATTCTCTAGACCAATGCCCTGTAACTCAGTTAATACAAACGCATCCTGACTAAACGCATTAAAGGCTGCTGCAGCCATCACCGTGTAAGCATCTCCATCATTCAAGTAGTGAAAAAGTATGGGGCGGGTGATTGTCAAAGATTTTTCTGCAAGTTTTGACATAGCAAGGGGCTCTACAGGCCCTGATGATTGGCCAAAATTAACCAAGTGGCCTCGAAGTTTAAGAACAGCAAGAGAGTTTTGAAAAGTTTTAGCACCTACAGAGTCAAAAACGATGTCAACGCCCCTACCACCAGTTATGTCCAAAACTTTATCGACAAAATTGCTGTCCTGATAAATCAGTGTGTGATGACACCCATAGCCTCTGGCCAATTTTGCCTTTTCATCGGTACTCACAACCCCGATCAATTGGACACCCATCGCATGTGCGCGCTGGCAAAGCAATCTGCCCACCCCTCCTGAGGCAGCTGTCACTAGAATTGTTTGCCCTGAATGAAGCGAAGTAACTTTTGAAGTGAGCATTTCGACAGTTAGCAAACGTGAAAAATTCGTAGCAACCAAAGAGTCTGAAATGTTGTCAGGAATTTTTACAGCTAGTTTTTCACTCAAAATGCGATGACTTGCATAGGCGCCATAGCCACTGGTGACATAGCCTATGCGGTCCCCCTTTTTGAACATCGATTTGCCAGGACCAACTTCCTCAACAATACCTGCAGCTTCCAACCCTGGAATTCCCGGAAGGCTCAAGGTCTTGTAGAGGCCCGATCGCACGTAAATATCATGAAAATGAACGCCAATGGCGGTTTG
>JAURHO010000297.1:0-391 GCA_030833265.1 Crocinitomicaceae bacterium
AACATTTCACCGATAAAATCAGCGTGAGCATCTTTTTTAATTGGTGTTTCACCTGATTTTGTTTTGTAAGCCTTAGCTTGGTAAACCTTTTCACGGCTCAATTTTGCAACAACTGAGCGAACAGTTTTGCCCAATGTTTCAGCAAGGGTTTCAACGCTAGTACCTGCTTGGTAGTCAGCGATCATCTGAGCTGTTTGCTCAGGTGTGTAATTCACAGTCTTGGTAGTCATTTAATTTTCTCCTAATAAAATGTCAAGGGTTAACGAAAGAAGCTATGTTATAGCATATCACAATGAAGGCAATAACGCAAGCCTTAATTGCAAACATTGTAAAGTAAAATTCTTTATCGGTCATTATGGTTTCATCACAAAAGCAAAGTATAACACAAAAG
>JAURHO010000297.1:401-943 GCA_030833265.1 Crocinitomicaceae bacterium
AAGGCAAGGCAATGCAAGCCATGCACAGGGTAAGATCAAAAAATTCTTTTAGTTTGTTCATAGTGTCTTTCGTCATCATGTATTCTATTATACACGAATAACCAAGAAAAGATCAAGTGTGTAGAAATACAACATAGGGATAAACCCCTATTGACTAGGGGCGGTTATTAGACTATAATTTCCCCCACGCCTAAGGGCCCCCCGACACGGCCTATTTAAGGAAAATTCTCAAACACCTTAAGGTGCCAAAATCCACACTTGCTAAAATATCCCTAAACTGCTATAATCTACATAAAAGGATACCACCATGACAACTCATCTACCCGCCGAAACTGTACGCATCTCTCCGGAAGCACTGGAAGTTGCCAACGCGTACCTACAACTCAACGATGCCAGAGCCGTTGCTCAGGAACTTGACCTTGACCCTGAAGTGGTAACAAACTTGCTTGCCCGCCGTGAGGTCAAAACTTATATCGATTCAGTATTTTTTGATAGTGGCTACAACAATCGATTCTTAATGCGACGTGCCATGGATGCACTAA
>JAURHO010000298.1 GCA_030833265.1 Crocinitomicaceae bacterium
TTGATTCATCCATTGCGCCCGAACAGTGGCTTTAACACTTGATGGATCTTCAATGAGTGCACTTAAACGCACATTGATTGGATTTGTCAGATGATCAAATTGAAACTCGTCGCGTGCATTGCCAGCGAGACCGATGGCTGAAGGTGCCTGCATTGCCAATTGCTGCGGTTGGGTGGGTATATCGCCTTGCCATCCTATCCACGCCATGGTGTAGCCTTGTCGGTGCAGGTAACCAATGCCTGCATCTTGTGCTTTTTCCGTATTGTTGGCGCCAGGTTGTGGCGAGTCATCAAACAGTTGAGGTGCAAGTTTTCTACCGCGATTGGGTACATCAACTAGCAGTGTTTGATTGCCTGCTTGAATGTTAGTCGGTTGCAGCAGTACAACATCGGCAGCAGCCTCAACTTGCCCCTTTCCATTTTTAGGGGCGAAACTTAAGTCTGCTATGACGCTATTTCGTTTGTCGTTAGGGTCTAGGGCGACAATCGCTTTTGCTTTGATCAGGGTATAGGTGCCAACATTTGGAAATACTCTTCCTTCAAATGCAATGGACCTTTCTTGAATATCAAACTTAACAACTTCAGCCTGACAACTTAAGGCGAATGTAGACCCAATCGCAATCAATCCCAACTTAGAAATTTTCATAGATTTATCCTTTAAAGAGCCCTAATTTATACAGATCAAAATTTCTGGCGTTGGGAAGCACCGTTTTGACATCGCTGTTACCACCAACTGTCGTGTTAAACGACACTTGATGACCACTTCCCCGCATAGCAATCAGGTCAACATTGCGCCAAACAAACAATTGGCTGTTGCAAACGACCACGATGAACTTGTATTTGCATTTTCAGAAAACAATGCGATGACTTTCATTTGGGGGCAACACCCA
>JAURHO010000299.1 GCA_030833265.1 Crocinitomicaceae bacterium
CTAATGAAGCCATGATGTTATAATTTATTTTTTAAAGGAGAAAAGAACATGACTACCAAAACTGTGAACTACACGCCCGAGCAAACTGCTCGAATGGTTGCCGACTATCAAGCTGGCACAAGCGTTGAAATGATTGCCGAGACATTCGGCAAAACTGTTCGTTCTGTTGTTGCAAAATTAAGCCGTGAAAAGGTTTATGTTGCTAAAGCATACAAAACGAAATCAGGCGAAACACCTATTAAAAAAGATGTTCACGCTGATTTTATCGGTGAAATGTTGGGCTTGACCGAAGCCGACACGGAATCATTGACCAAAGCTAACAAAGTAGCATTGGCAAAGATTGCCGATTTTATCAAGGCTGAAAAGACCTTGTAAACAATGGGGCTTTGCCCCTTGTTTTTGAAAATGAAATTGTGTATGTTATAATTTCATTTTCAAAACCAAAAAACCACTAGTCTATTTTTAAAGCAAGGGTCATTTTTATGTCGGATATTCAAGCGCTATATTTTTGTATTGGTTTTGTTGTTTTTGTTGTTGTTAAAATTGTACTTTTAAATTGGCTAGACAAATGATCAGATCAGATAAAACCCGCTTGTTTCAGTTAATTTTGCAGGATACCTTTAAACTAAAATCTAGGGTTAACTTTGCGAAAAACAAGGTTATCCGTTTTGATGGTGACTCTTGCATGGGAATGTATGAGGGCGAAAAGATTAGCCCTAAGAAATACAATCATAAAATCAGGCTTGCCACTAGCGAAATAAAATCGGACAAAGATTTGTTTTCAACATTAGCGCATGAGTATGTTCACGCATGGCAAATGGAAAATGACAAAGATGTAGCGCACGACACAAAATCAGGTTTCACCCAATG
>JAURHO010000300.1 GCA_030833265.1 Crocinitomicaceae bacterium
AAAATGGAGCAACTTGGCTATGAATAACGACGACAAGAAATTAAAAGACCAGATCGTTTTTGATGCTCATCCAAAACTTTCTGAAGAATTCTCAATAAAAACTTTGGATAATATTTTTATCAAAAAAGATTTGATTGCCTTTAATAACGACGGCACTTTAGGTCTTTTTTCTTTTGTTGGCAGGCATAAGTTCTTGTTATTAGGGTGCCTACTTTTAGGAGTATTTGTCTTACAGCAAGGTCATCAGAAATCTGTATACGAAGAGTTGCTACAAATAGACACCTTGTCGATGTCAAGCTTCTCGGTTCTTTGAGTTAAGCATAAATCACCCTCTGTCGTGTAACACGACACTTGCAGACCACTAGAAGCCACAAGCACGGTCTCTACGCCGAACTCAAACCTGCTTCAACGATTTTTGCGCATCGTTTGTCCTTTTAAAGGACAACTTCTAAAGATCCTAAACTTTGTTCAAAATTTCTGACCAAGACACTGGAAGTGCTGGTCGATAAATCAGGTATTTCACAAGGGGTCATGAGGCTCAAGACTGAGAGCATATTTTTTTGTGGTTTGCTAAATTTATCTTGCCTTGTAAGCCAAATCCATAATGAGCTGTGTCTGAGTAACCACTGCACACAATTTACCTTGGTCGTTTTTTATCATTGTTTGCCATACCATCGTGGTTCTGCCCCTATGTAAGGCAATACTTTCACCTACCACAAGTGATCCAGATTTGGCGCCAGAAATGAACTTTGTGCTTGAGTCTGTTGTCGTTGTTCTTTGCCCATCACTCAAATTCAATAGTGTTCCAACAGCCCCCAGGGTGTCAGCGAAAGCCATAT
>JAURHO010000301.1 GCA_030833265.1 Crocinitomicaceae bacterium
TGGATCGCAAATTACCAATATTGAAAAGGAAGTGAAGTGTAGGGTGATTGATCGAAGCGATTTAATCTTGGACATATTCGCAGCCAGGGCTCGAACTGCACAAGCAAAAGTGCAAGTGGAATTAGCACAATATCAATATATATTACCACGACTTAAAGGGATGTGGACGCACTTAGAACGTCAAGGTGCGGGTATTGGTTCAAGAGGTCCAGGTGAAACTGAAATTGAAACAGATCGTCGTATCGTGAAAGATAAAATTTCATTATTACGTAAAAGATTATTGGAGATTGACAAGCAAGCTTTCACGCAACGCAAGGAGCGTGGCGAGTTTATACGCGTGGCACTAGTGGGTTATACCAATGTGGGTAAAAGCACCATCATGAACTTAATTAGTAAAAGTGATGTGTTTGCTGAAAATAAATTGTTCGCAACCCTTGATACCACTACTCGAAAAGTTGTTTTTGAAAACACGCCTTTTTTATTAAGTGATACCGTAGGATTTATTCGTAAGCTTCCGCATCATTTGGTGGAAAGTTTTAAAAGTACTTTGGATGAAGTGCGCGAAGCAGATGTTTTATTGCACGTGGTGGATGTTTCACATGCGCAGTTCGAAGATCAAATTGCCGTGGTCAACAAAACATTAATCGAACTAAAAGCATTTGACAAACCATTGGTAACTATTTTTAATAAGATGGATTTGTACCAACAGAAATATTTTGATGAATGGATATCTGATGAAGTG
>JAURHO010000032.1 GCA_030833265.1 Crocinitomicaceae bacterium
AGCTATCACCATCCGCGCTTCTTAACGTTTCAAAATCTCATCCCCGATAGAAATGGGGCTTTTTTCCTGGTTTTAACCAAAGCAACTAATGCCGCCAAAAGCAAGGCTCAAGTACTCTCTAAATCAGCTCTTTTAGCCGGCACTCAAGGGCAGGAGCAGTTTTTCTACAAGAAGCTATCTATCTTCAAGCAAATACCAGCCGAAACTTACTTGTGGTTCTCATTGCTCATAAACCTTGTTTTGTTTTTGCTTTTATTCTACATCAGACGCGTTCATAAAACAGATTGGTACAAAAGACGCAACGCCGTTTTAAAGAGTAGTGAATTTTCAGACCTAGAATGGCGCTGTATCACGCTCATTCATCAGCATGGCAGCATTGAGCTCTCTGCACTCAATGACCTCTTTGATGAAGAACAACTTTCTTTTGAAACCCTTAAAAAACGCCGCGAAAGCTTCATCAAGGCCTTGCGCACCAAGATTGCCTTGCTAACTGCACTTGATGTAGACGATATTTTATTTGAAACCAAGCATCCGGTAGATAAACGCATGAAAGTCATCAACTGGAGTAACCAACTGGAAATCAACCCAAAAGATTAAGGCAACCCTATTTACTTCTTTTTATCTTGAAAGCTAAGGCAACCTTTTCTAAACACTTCGCATCTTTGTATCACCAAACACTTTTTACTTCATGACACTCTATATCCTCTTTGTCCTGATGTTATTTTTCACGGGTGGCTTTGTCATCACGTATTACCTGACGCCCGTCATCATGAATGTGGTCAAGGTACGCCGCCTCTTTGAAAAACGCAACGAACGCAGTTCGCACAGCCAAATGGTGCCGAGTTTTGGAGGCATCTCCTTTTTCATTGTTTTTGTGCTGGCCATTTCTTTTGCAGAGCAATTCTTTATAACAGGCAGGGCTTATTACATGATTCCGGCAGCCCTCATTATTTTCATGATAGGCCTCAAAGATGACCTCACGGGTGTTGGCCCACGCAATAAAATCTTCGGGCAGCTTTTAGCCACCACTATTTTGTTCTTGTCATCTGACTTTCAAATTACGCAGCTCAATGGCTTTTTAGGTATCCATGACATCTATTTGTGGGTGTCTATTCCGTTGGCATTTGCGGTGGTTATTTTCTTTATCAATGCCTATAACCTTATTGATGGTATTGATGGGCTTTCTTCTTCCTTGGCCTGTTATTTCTTCGCCTTTTTTGCTTGGTTTTATTTACAGCGCCAAGATTACACCATGATGATGGTTTGTATGGCTTTTGTAGGGATGTTCTTAGCTTTCTTGCGCTATAACCTCAGTACAGACAAAAAAATATTCATGGGAGACACCGGCTCGATGTTTATTGGTTTTATTCTGTCAGCGTTGGTCATTGAGATCATGGCGAGTGATTACCCTACTTACATCAAAACCATTCAACCCAGCAATGTGCCGCATTTACTGATCGGGATGCTCTATATTCCAGTTTTTGACTCCATTCGTATTTTCATTGCCCGTGCGTCTGAAGGGAAGTCACCTTTTGCGCCAGACCGCACACATATTCATCACCTCTTGATGGATTATCATGGTTGGAACCACCGTAAAACTTCAGCTACCATTGTAGTTATTAATATTGGTATTTGCTTATTGGTTTGGCAAACAGCTGTGCACGCACCGCAATGGGCCGTTGTTTCGGTCTTGTTGGGTCTTGGTATTGGCCTTTCTCTTTACCTGCGTAACCTGCGCCGTGTGATCGAGGTTAGAAAAGTAGTAAAGGCCAAGAAAGAAGTGAAGAGTTAGTAATTACATTTTACTTCTTTTGATTGAAAGAAGTAGGTTTCAAAAAAAAAGCCGTGTCATTTGACACGGCTTTTTTGTTGATTGATAAAAGTTAAAATATTAGAATGCTCTGCGAATACCAACTACTGCATTGACGTAGTTTTTCATTTGAGATTCTGTCTTTTTATTGTTGTTGAGCGTGAAATCAAGCGTAAGTTGTGTTTTCTCGGTGAGTTGCATGGTTGGTGTGATACCGATAGTGCGGTTCCAAGCGTCATCGCCACGGAAATAATAACCGTCGTTGTACATGGCATTGCTATTATTGATCCAACCTAAGCCAGTATGTACATCGAGACCAAACTTTGAAGGCGCTTCAGAAAGCAAAGGCATCAGGTGAAAGTTAGCCTGCAAACCAGCACGCTTGATTCTTTCTTCACCAACGAAATCGTAGTTGAAGTCTAGGCGCGCACCAACAACTTTGTTGAAGTCATAAGTAGTACCAACGTTTACGCTGACACCGTAGCCAACTGCATCAGAAATATTCCAAAGGTGACCACCAACGCCAGCCTGAAAATTCCATCCTTGGGCAAAAGCATTTGCTGAAAGCACGATGCCCACGAGTGTAAATAATTTTTTCATTGTTTGTTTTTTGTTTAAAGTTACTCAAATACCAGCAAGCATACGGCAAAACAACGCCTAGGTTTCAGATTATTTAAGGTTACCCTATTTTGAGATAGGGTTACGCTTAGTATAAATCCATGAGATTGCTTAATTTTAACTCATGAATAGCCGCAATTTCATCACTTTATTTATTTTAAGTTTCATTGCCAATTTCACTAACGCCCAGGTCTCAGGCTCCGGCCCAGTGGGTATTCCTGTAGTGGGAGTGCATTACGGTGGTGCTTTTTCAGGTGGTGATCTTGCAGAACGCTACGGCTATTTTAACCGAGTGGGTTTTACTGCTGGCTACAAACTCAAGAGTAACTGGAGTTTTGGCCTAGAGTCTGACTTCTGGTTTTCCGAAAATGTCAAATTAACAGGTCTTTTTGATCATCTACTAGATGCCAATGGCAACATCACCAATGACATCGGCATGCCAGCTTCAGTGCTGGTGTATCCGCGTGGTGTACATGCCAACGGTTATATTGGGCGCGTGTTTCCACTCAATGAGCGCAACCAAAATAGCGGCATTCTAGTTCAGTTTGGCGCCGGTTATATGCTGCATCATTTGCGCATCGAAACCAATGACAACGTCGTGCCTGTCTTAGAACTCGATTACAAAAAGGGCTATGACCGGCTAACAACTGGCATCAATACCCAACAATTTGTCGGCTACTCATTCTTGAATAACAAAGGCGCCTACAGTTTTTATGTGGGCCTTTATTTTCAACAAGGCTTCACCCACAACCGCCGCACCATCAACTTTGACCAACCCGACATCCCAGTTTCCACAGCCCTGCGCCTCGACCTTCAAACTGGCTTTCGCCTCGGTTGGTACATCCCGTTTTATTCTTCTGAGCCAAGAGATTTTTATTATAATTAATAAATGCGAATAACGTTTTGTTTTTGTGGATATTTCCACAAAAAGGAAACATATAAGTTACATTTATTAAATTTGCATGAAGGTTAGGGAAGTTGTTGCTTATGGAAATCACTTCGAAGCGTTTTTGTTACAGCAGCCGATTAAGGTTCAAAACAAGATATACAAAGTAATTGAAGCCGTAGAAATTCTTGAAAGAGTTCCTCGAAATTATTTGAAATCGATTAAGAACGAACCAGGTTTGTTTGAAGTTAGGATTCAATTGGCAACAAATATCTGGAGAGTGTTCTGTTTTTTTGATGAGGATCGACTCGTAATATTACTGAATGGCTTCGTAAAAAAAACACAAAAAACGCCAAGGATTGAAATTCAACGCGCCACTAAACTAATGAAAGAATATTATGGAAACAGAACGAGGAAATAAATTGACTACTTGGAAGCAAATCAAGGATAATGTTTACGGTGAAGTTGGTACCAATAGAAGGGATGAATTAGAGCGAGATTTTGAATCGTTTAAGATTGGTTTGTTGTTGAAAAAAGCCCGTGAAGAAAAAAACTTAACCCAAGAACAATTGGCTCAAATTGTAGAGAAAAAAAGAACCTTTATTTCAAGGCTAGAAAACGATGGCAGTAACATGACACTTAAAACCCTCTTTGAAATTGTTGAAAAGGGTTTGGGCGGCAAAGTTCAGATATCGATACAATTCGAGTAAATTCGCTTCAATTCCTTTTATGAGCTTCATTTATCAGTTGTCTATTTTTGTCTACTCCCAACTTTTGAAGTTGGTGGCGCTTTGGCATCCGAAAGCCAAAAGCATGGTGGAGGGCAGAAAGCAAGCACTTGGAATTTTGAAGCAAGTTCCAAAAGGCCCAAAAAAACGCTTTTGGTTTCATTGCGCCTCGTTAGGTGAATACGACATGGCGCTGCCGCTCATTGAGGCGTGCAAGGCAGCAAATCCTGAGCTCGAGATTTTTGTGAGTTTTTATTCGCCATCTGGCATGCAGCACTATCACAAGCGCGGTTTTGAGCCCACTGCGGTTTTTTATTTGCCGGCAGACACCATGCGTCAGATGAAGGAGCTTGTCGAGGCCGTTCAGGCAGATCGGCTCTATTTATTAAAATACGAGTTTTGGCCAAGTCTTTTGGCTGTTGCGAAAAAAGCAAAACTTGAGGTGCTGGCTGTTTCTACAATTTTGCGCCCTTCGCAAGTCTATTTCAAATGGTACGGCGGTATTTTTAGAAAAGCGCTTCGAAATGTGGGTAATTTTGCCGTTCAAAACAAGGCTACTCAAGAATTGCTTTTAGCTTTAGGTATTGCAGCACCACAAATTGAAATACTCGGGGATTTGCGCTGGAACCGCGTTTTTGCAGCAAAAGAGAAAGCCCTTGCCAACCCCATTATTGAAAGTTTCAAAGCGAACCAACCCTTATTCATACTTGGCAGCAGTTGGCCTGAAGAGGAAAGTATATTAGCTTCTTATTTGAGAGCAATTGAAAACCAAAATCCAGTTTCAACTTTTAAAATTTTAATTGCCCCTCACGATCTATCGAAAGGTCATTTAGAAGATTTGAAGTCAAAATTCCCAGGTGCGGTGTTTTATTCTGAATTCTTGAAAAATCAAGAGAAGGAGTATGAAAAGGTTGAAAATGAATTCAATAATTTTCAAATTGAGAGATCCTTCTCCTCATCAAATCATACCATCTTAAGTGAAGTAGGAATCTTTATTTTGGACACTATAGGCCAACTCAGTGCGGCCTATCAGTATGGTAATTTTGCTTTTGTAGGCGGTGGTTTCAGTGGGAGTTTACACAATATTTTGGAGCCTGCGGCTTATGGCTTGCCTATTTTGTTTGGCTCAAAGCACAGTAAATTTCCGGAGGCGCAACAATTAATCGATTTAGGTTTTGCAAAAGAAGTTTGCAATGTAACCGAGCTTGAAAACGGTTTGAAGCACTTTGCGCTGTGGGATGCACAGCATAAAAACCAAATGATGAGTCAGGTGCAAGACCTGAAGGCGCACATTTCTGAGCGATTACTTTCTTAGTAAGCGCGTTCGTTGCGTTTTTCCATCCAATTGATGAAGGCACGGTTGACTACTTTGTTACCGCCAGGGGTAGGGTAGTCTCCGGTGAAATACCAATCTCCGAGATGTCCAGGGCATGCGATGTGCAAGTTTTCAACGCTTTGATAAATGATTTCTACCTCGGCATTGATGCCAGCTGGTGTGAGCATTTTTGCAATTTGCGCAGAAATCTGTTTGTCTGAGAAGGGCGCGTAAATTTCTTTAACGACGTTCTTGACTTGTTCTTTCGGCAATTGGACCTGCTCGAGGGCGGCTTTGTAAACGTTGTCAATGACCTGCGCTTGGCCGCTTTCGCGCAACAAGGCAATGGCTGCTTCAAAAGCGATGAAGTCTCCCATTTTAGCCATGTCAATGCCATAGCAGTCAGGGTAACGGATTTGCGGAGCCGATGAAACCACCACAATTTTTTTAGGGCCGAGGCGGTCAAGGATGCGCAAGATACTTTGGCGCAGCGTAGTGCCGCGTACGATGCTGTCGTCAATGACGATGAGGTTGTCGGTGCCACGGCGAACAGAACCGTAAGTGATGTCATAGACATGGGCTACGAGGTCATCGCGGGAGTCGTCTTGGGTGATGAAAGTGCGCAACTTGGCATCTTTGATGGCAATTTTTTCAATGCGCGCACGGCGGTTTACAATTTCTGAAATTTGATCAGTGCTTGCCGTGCCACCAAGGGCTGCGAGTTGTTTGATTTTGTCGGTATTGAGCGCTTCTTCGAGGCCTTTGATGAGCCCGTAAAAAGAAACTTCTGCAGTATTGGGGATAAAAGAAAAGACGCTGTTGTCGTAGTCGTGACCAACGCTTTCTAAAACGTCTTGAACAATCAGACGCCCGAGCGCCTTACGTTCTTTATAAATATCAGAATCGGAACCTCTGGAGAAATAGATGCGCTCAAAAGAACATTTTTTGATTTCTTTGGGTGCATTGATTTCAATTTCCTTGACCTCGCCTTTTTTCTCAATGATGAGGGCGTGCCCAGGTTGTAATTCTTGAATTTGTTCTTCCTTTAAATTGAAAGCGGTCTGTATGACAGGGCGTTCTGAAGCAACCACACAAATTTCGTCGTCTTCGTACCAGAATGCCGGGCGAATGCCATTAGGGTCTCTTAATACAAAAGCAGAACCATGGCCCAACAAGCCAGCCATTGCATAGCCGCCATCCCAACGCTCAGAGGCTTTTTTAAGGATTTTGTCAATTTTGATTTCGTGCTGTATGCGGTCGTAAATGTCTGTTTTGGCATAGCCAAGCGCTTTGTAGTGCGCATAAAGTTCGTCATTTTCTACATCGAGGAAATGTCCGATCTTTTCCATGACGGTAACCGTATCTGATTTTTCTTTGGGGTGCTGCCCAAGCTCAACGAGTGTACCGAAGAGTTCGTCTACGTTGGTGAGGTTGAAGTTTCCGGCAACCACTAAATTGCGGGTCATCCAGTTGCTTTGACGCAAGAATGGGTGGCAACTTTCTATTGAATTGCGACCGTAGGTACCGTAGCGCAAGTGCCCTAAAAAAACTTCACCGGTGAAACCGACATTTTCTTTGAGGTATTTGATGTCTTTTAAATGCGCTGGGTTTTCGTCATGAATGGCTTTAAACTTCGCATTGATTTGATCAAAGATATCTTGCGTTGGGTTTTTCTTGACAGAGCGGCTTCTTGAAATGTAGCGCTCTCCGGGTTGCATGTCTAGTTTGATGTTGGCAATGCCGGCGCCGTCTTGCCCACGGTTGTGCTGTTTTTCCATGAGGAGGTGCATCTTGTTGAGACCCCACAGCGCTGATCCGTATTTGTCGAGGTAGTATTCTAGGGGTTTTTTGAGCCTCAAAAGGGCTATTCCACACTCGTGTTTAATCGGATCACTCATGGTTTGCTTTATTGAGTGCCAAAGTTACTGAATTTAACTTATTGAATTTTCGTAATTATTTGTTAAAATTCAAAAAGTAATTTTCCGGACTTAAAATGCTCAGTATATTTGTTTTGTGAAAGCAATTTTTGCGGTTATTTTGGTTGTTTTACAACTTGCGTTGCAGGTTGGCATCCCAATTCACAAGCATTTTTGTGAAATGGATGGCACCTTTACGTCGTTGGTCTTGAAAATCGACCACGAATGTAAAGAAGAACCTGAGCAAGAAGCCTTACCACCTTGCTGTCAAAAAGCTCAACAGGTACAGGCAACAGCAGAAAGATCTTGCCGTTCAGAACTCAACCAAGACGACTGCTGTTCAGATGAGCTTTCAATTGTCAAAGCCAACTTCGATCAAACCTCTTCCTCTTTTGATTGGCAAGCTACAGCGCATGAATTTGTTGTAAATGAACCGCTTGAAGTTTTTATTAAAAAGAGTCAAAATTCGAATTTAACGAGTTTTCACCGCGCAAGCTTTTACAGACCACCGCCGCTCTATGAACAGGGTCGGGATATTCAGGTGCGCCACCAAGTGTGGCTGATTTGATGTGCTTTTCTAATTCATTAGAAGTGCAATCATCAAATTAAATCTCATGAAAAATTTATTGTTGCTGGGCTGCCTGCTACTCGTAGGTTGCCTGCAAGCACAAATCAAAGGAGTGGTACAAGGTCTTGATTCTACACAAACCATACCGCTCAAAAATGTAAAAATTACGCTCGTAAGGGCACAGCAAACGGTTTATTCAAACGAAGACGGAAGTTTTGAAATCCTTCTTGGTAAACAGAGCCCCGATACCTTAGTTTTTGCAGCGAAAGGTTACCGATCTGACAAGCTGGTGGTCACACGATCAGATCGCTTTGCAGCGCTACACGTGGTATTGGTCTCTGGCCAAATGGTTCAGGAAATTGTGGTGCAACACCAGAAAGACGCCCACGGTATCTCCAAAATGAAAACCTTGCACGTTGAGGAGCTCACGAGTGCTGAGTTCAGAAAGGCGGCGTGCTGTAATTTATCTGAGTCTTTTGAAACCAATGCAACGGTCGATGTCAGTATGGCCGATGCCATTTCCGGTGCTAAAAAGATTCAATTATTGGGCCTTGATGCCGTCTACACGCAGTTGCAAATGGAAAACATTCCGTTTTTGCGTGGCTTAGAGAGCAGCTTTGGCCTCAATAGTATTCCGGGCACTTGGCTAGAATCGATACAAATTACCAAAGGCACGGGTTCGGTAGTCAATGGCTATGAATCGATGGCGGGTTTGGTGAATTTGGAATTTAAAAAACCAGCCGAAATGCCCAAGCTGGCACTCAATATTTATCAGAATCGGTTCGGGCGTTCAGAGCTCAACTTGCACAGTGGCGCCAAGCTCAATGAACATTGGCACATGGGTACTTTCTTGCATGGCGCCACCATTTATGGCCGCCCCGATCACAATATGGATGGGTTTTTAGATCAAACCAACGGACAAACATTTTCTGTACTCCAACGCTTTGCTTATCAAGGGAAACGTATGGAAGCGCAGTTGGGCTTGCAAGCCTATGCCGACCGCAAAAATGGCGGCCAAGTGGCTTACGCGCAGGCTGTCCCGGGGGCTTACGGGATGTCGCTAAATAGTCAGCACCTCTCCTTGTTTTCAAAGACCGGGTTTTTTGGAAAAAAACCTGCGCAAAGCCTCGGGCTTATTGCCAATATTAAATACCAAGATCTTTCGGGTTTTTACGGCTTACGTGCTTTTCAAGGAAACGAAAAACGCTTTTATTTCAATGCCATCTATGACGACATAATTGGCAACGCTGATCACAAGATCAAAGCGGGCGCGAGCATGTTGGCACTACAAATTTCACAGTACGCGGCACAGCCTGAGGGTTTACTGACACTTGGAGGTGCTCGCGCTGAATGGGTGCCGGGCGTATTTGCCGAGTATACCTACTCGGGCAACCGCCTCACAGCGGTTGTAGGTGCGCGTTACGATCAGCACAACCTTGCAGGTTCCCAGTTCTCGCCAAGGGCGCACCTCAAATACGCCCTCACCCCCCAACTTGACCTCCGGGCAACGGCAGGCAGGGCTTGGCGCTTACCCAACTTTGTGGCCGACAACATCAATCTATTGGCCTCGTCTCATGCTTGGATTGCCAACCAAGCCCTGCTGCCAGAAATCTCTTGGAATACTGGGCTTTCATTGGTTCAAGGCTTTAGTTTCAAAAAACGAAAGGGCAGTCTTTCCCTCGATGCATACCACACGCGTTTTGCGCAACAATTAGTCGCTGACCGCGATACTTTAAGTGGCTATGTGGTTTTTAAGAACTTAGCAGCTGCCTCGGTTGCCAAGGTGCTTCAGGCAGAATTTACCTATGAAGTAATACGCGGGCTCGATTTGCGCTTGGCCTACAAATTTCAAGATGTCAGGGCTTTATATAACGGCAAATTACAGACCCAAGTGCTCTTGCCGCGCCAGCGCTTTTTCACCAATGTGGCTTACCAAACCCGCAACAAACGTTGGGAGTACGACCTCACTTATTCGCGTTACAGCGCTGTGCGTTTGCCACTCCAAGGTGAAGGAAAAGCTTGGGGTTTACTCAATGCACAAGTGACCCGCTCCTGGAAGTCTCTTGAACTTTATTTAGGTGGTGAAAATTTGTTAAATTTCCGTCAGGATCACCCAATCATGGACCCACAAAATCCTTTTGGTACACAGTTCGACGCCACGCAAGTTTGGGGCCCCATCATGGGTTGGAATGCCTACTTCGGTTTAAGATTCACATTGAAATAAATGGTTAATGATCCCATCAAAAAAAAATCAATCAAATCAATCTTATCGATTCATCCATAAAAATCAACTCATTAATTATCAATTACTAAAGAAAACATCATGAAAACTATTTTTTTATCGCTCTTCTTATTGACCACCCAACTTTTATTTGCTCAAAAACCAATTACTGTTCAAATTCAAACCTCTGCGCAATGCGGAGATTGTAAAGAACGCATCGAAGGAAAGCTGAACCAGAGTAAAGGCGTGGTTTATGCCGAATTAAATTTAGAAACCAAGGTGGTGGAGGTCAAGTTTAAGGAATCGAAAACCAACAAAGAGACGCTCAAAGGAGTGATTGTGAGTATTGGTTATGATGCCGATGATCAAAAAGCAAATTTGGAGGCGCAAAAAGCACTGCCACGTTGCTGCCAGCCCGGAGGGCATTAGCAATAATTAATGTTCAAGTTTGTAGGAGAGGCCGATACCAATCACGGACTTAAATTGGGTGCGTGGCCCAGTATTGCCCCAGGTGTCTGTGATCCTGATGTCGTCGTCATAGATGAGGTTCCATTGGGCAGAAGCAGAAACCAAAGAATTGACCCTAAATAGCAAAAGTAATTCGCCGTTGACATCAATGTTCTGTGGATTGTGAAGGTAATTACTGAAGAGTTCCAACTTTGACTTCATTTCAATGTTTTTGGCCAAAGATTTATTGAATTTCATTTTGAGGTAAGCGCCATATTCTTGGCGGTAACGCATACCTGCGGGTACACCAAAGGAGCCTTTCGCGCTTAAGGAATCGTCTAGAACAAAAGTTGACTTCAAGGCAATTGAAGAAAAGAAGATGTTGAAGTTGTCGTCTTTTCGGAAATCGGCCCCCAGACCCAAATTTAAAAACCCTGGTGCCATAAAGGTGGAAACGGGTACGGAATCATTCGGGTAATTGTAACCGTTGATCGATTGCGTGCGAAAGCTACTGGCAAAAGTCAGGAAGAAACCTTTGGAGAGCTGCATACCAAATGTGCTTGAAAGATCGAGGCGGTCATCGGTTTTTTGGGCGCCAACCCCGTTGTTGTCAAAGTACTTGATGCCTCCGAGTGCAAAGCTGAGGTCGTTGGTCCATTTGACGTTGTCTTGGGTGTAATAGGCAGAGGCGGTGGCTGAACCGATCAGAGAAATATTATTGCGACCACCTGCGTTCCAATTGACAAAAGAAGTTTGCGTACCATTGAGCGAATACAAGGATTTAAATTTCCAGTAGGAGATAGAGTCCTGGGCATTTGAGTAAAACGCAGCGCTCAGAGCAAACAATAAGGAAAAAATGATGTTTCTTTGATGACCAAACATTTCGACAACAAAAATAATGCGTTTTCTAACTATCCTTTTTGTGTATTTGCCAATTCTTTCAACAACACACTTTGCACAAAGTACCCCAGATTATTCCCTAGATGCATCTTGGGCGGTTCTACCCAAACAAATTCCAGCTGCATTTAAGTCAAGAATTCAAGACACCGCTTTATATCAATTTGCCGATGTATTCTATGTGTACCCAACACTCAATACGGCAAAAACGGATCGTCGCTGGAATGTGCCACTTGACGACGCGGAGCAACAAAAAAAAGTGCTTGAAACTGCATTGCCTTTTCAGGCGAGTGCATTTGCAGAAGCTGGTCGTTTTTTCGCGCCTTATTACCGTTCAGCGCATCTTCGGTCTTATTATGTAAGCGACCCAAAAGGGAAGGAAGCCCTTGAATTTGCCTATGCCGATGTGCGTGCGGCTTTTCTCTATTACCTCGAGCATTACAATCAGGGCAGACCGATCATTTTGGCAGGCCACAGTCAAGGCAGCACCCATTGCGGTTTGCTTTTGCAAGAATTCTTCGATGGAAAGCCCTTACAAAAACAATTGGTTGCGGCTTATTTACCAGGCATTGGTATCTTGCCGACCGATTTAAAAAACATACCACTCATGACCAGCCCAACGCAAACAGGCGGGTATTTGGCTTGGAACACTTTCAAAAAACGCCTTGACAAAAAATCCTATGAAAAATGGTACAAGGGGAGGGCAGTTGTGAATCCGATAACCTGGACCCTAGCGTCAAGCACTTCTAAAGAGCAGCACAAAGGGTTTCTGTATTTTGATGAAAAGGTCTATGGGCAGCTTTTTTGTGCGCACTTGATTGATGGTGCCATCTGGATTGACCGACCAAAAGGTAAGTTCTTCTGGTTGAGTTTAACGATGCGCAATTATCATATCGGAGACATCAATTTATTTTGGCAAGATATTCACGATAACGCACAATTAAGGGTTCGAACTTATTTAGAGAATCAGTAACTTTGTACACCAAAATCGACACACTTTATGATACCTTTTGAAAGACGCCATATCGGCCCAGGAGCTCAAGAACAACAAGAAATGTTAAAAGCTGTTGGTGTAGACAACATTGCAACCCTTATTGACCGCACCATACCGGCTCAAATTCGCCTCAATCGCGAGCTCAATATTGCCCCTGCGCTTTCAGAGCAAGAGTACCTCAATCATATCAATGAATTGGGTGCCAAAAATCAAGTGTTCAAGTCATTTATTGGTTTAGGATACCATGAAACTATTGTGCCTTCGCCAATTTTAAGAAACGTTCTTGAAAATCCAGGATGGTATACGGCCTACACACCTTATCAAGCTGAAATTGCACAAGGAAGGCTAGAGGCCCTGCTCAATTTCCAAACAATGGTCATTGAGCTCACCGGCATGGACATCGCTAATGCCTCACTTCTTGACGAAGCTACTGCTGCAGCTGAAGCCATGATCATGTTCTATAACTCGCGCAGCCGTGCAGATATCCAAGCGGGGCGCAACAAATTTTTTATTGACGCTGCTGCCCTTCCACAGAGCATTGATGTCATGACAGGTCGCGCCTTGAATTTAGGCATTGAGCTTGTTGTCGGGGACCCAAGTACATTTGCCGCTGACGCTGCTTTCTTTGGAGTTTTTGTCCAGTACCCGAACGCCAAAGGAGCAATCCAAGATTGGTCTTCGGCCATTGCTGCTTGGAAAGCTGCAGGCATTCAAGTTGCT
>JAURHO010000302.1 GCA_030833265.1 Crocinitomicaceae bacterium
GATCTTGTTCGTGTGCTCGAGAATGGCAACAGGATCGGAGGCGAGGAACTGCTCCCCTTCGCCGAGCCCCACGGCAAGCGGCGCTTCACGACGTGCAGCGATGATGCGGCCTGGCTCGGCGCGATGCATCACCACGAGTGCCCACTGCCCGTGCAGCCGAGGAAGAACAGCGGCAACCGCGAGGCGAATGTCGCCCTGGTAGGCATCTTCAATCAAGTGGGCGATCACCTCGGTGTCCACATCGCTCGAAAGGGTGTGTCCCTTCCCCATTAGCTCCCGCTGCAGTTCGGCGTAGTTTTCGATGATCCCGTTGTGGATGATGGCGATCTCGCCGTGCTCATCCATGTGGGGGTGGGCATTCAGATCGGTTGGCGCACCATGGGTGGCCCAACGCGTGTGGGCGATCCCAGCAACTGAACCGGTTGGCAGTTCGCCAAGGACACCTTCGAGATTGGCGAGGCGGCCCGCACGCTTGCGCATGGAGATCTCGCCCCCGGTTGCCGCAACGGCGATTCCCGCGGAGTCATAGCCGCGGTACTCAAGGAGGCGCAGCCCCTCAATCAACGTCGTTGAGACGTCGCGTGAGCCGATATAGCCGACGATCCCGCACATAGCGGTAGTCTACCGCCCGCGTACGAGGCTCGCGGCAACCTCCAGCAGGCGCTCAACAGCGGCGCTGATCGCCGCGTGATCTGGGCCTTCGCCCATCACGCGGAGCAGGGGCTCCGTCCCAGAGAGG
>JAURHO010000303.1 GCA_030833265.1 Crocinitomicaceae bacterium
ATTAAATTTCTGCATCAAATTCGGGAAATTTCAAAGTTGGATGAGTTTCCGAGGATGACGCCGCTATCAAAATTAATTTTTGATCAGGTTGCACTTTATGAAGCGATGGAAAATCCTTTGGCAGTCAGGGAGATGCTTTCTTTTAATGAAATTGCCTCGCCTGCAACAATCCATAAACACCTCTCTGCCTTGAGAAGATCGGGATACGTGTTTGCAACTTCGGATGGTAATGACAAAAGAACTAAACACCTAATAGTTAGCTCTCAGGGGCATCGTTACATCAATTTCTTATCTAAAGCCATTAAGAAAGCAGCAGTCAGTTCATAAACTGAATGTGTACATTACAAGTCTTGTAGATTTCACCCCTGCACATAAATCATTCTGTCAGGTTTGGTTTCAGCGGGTCTACCGTGCTCGTGGCTTGTCGTGGTCTTCAGGTGTCGTTTAACACGACAGTTGGTGGTGGGGAGATGTCTAAAAGAGCGCGGGTCAGAAGCTAGCTACGGAGCAACGGTGCCATTGATTTCTTTCCAGTTGCATATGGAAACATCATTTTTTGTGCCAACTCAGTATCCAGTTGAAATGCCTGGGCACAAACACTTGAGATTAAAACGTCTAGATCCAGTGTTGGTTGAAGATCTCGTCCTTCAAAAAGGTTGGAAGAAGCAAGACCAAGCCAATCTGAGACGATTCGACCAC
>JAURHO010000304.1 GCA_030833265.1 Crocinitomicaceae bacterium
CATCATGTACGAAGTGGTTCAGATGAGCGGTTTGGAAGCCTACTATGTGGGCGGTACCATCCACGTGGTTACCAACAACCAAATTGGTTTCACCACCAACTACCTGGACGCAAGAACTTCTACCTATTGCACCGACGTGGCCAAAGTAACCCTTTGCCCTGTATTGCACGTGAATGCAGACGATGTAGAAGCCGTAGTACATGCCGTAAAATTGGCCATGGCCTATCGCCTCGAGTTCAACCAAGACATTTTCATCGATTTGTTGGGATACCGCAAATACGGACACAACGAGGGTGATGAGCCCCGTTTTACCCAGCCAGCGATGTACAAGTTGATCGACAAACACATCAATCCTAGAGAGATTTACAAGCAAAAACTCATGGAGCGTGGCGATATCGATGCGGCTTTGGCCCAAGAGATGGAAGCCGATTTCCGCGCGCAATTGCAAGCCAAATTTGAAGAAGCCAAAGGCGATTTCAAACCCAAAACTTCAGATGTCAAAAATACCTGGGAAGGGTTCCACCACGCCAAACCCAAAGATTTCCAAAACCCAGTAAAAACAGGCGTTGATGTAAAAACCCTGCAAACATTGGGCAAAAAATTGGCCTTCATCCCTGAAGACAACTTGCCCATCAAAAAAGTACAAAACCTCTTTGCTGAGCGCGCAAAAATGGTTGATAACGGCACCTTCGATTG
>JAURHO010000305.1 GCA_030833265.1 Crocinitomicaceae bacterium
AGGAGAGAAAATGAAAACAGTAAATTATACAGCAGAGCAGACCGCTCGCATGGTTGCCGATTACCAATCAGGCATGACAGTAGAATCTATCGCTGAGGCATTGGGTAAAACTGTGCGTTCAGTTGTTGCGAAGCTATCGCGCGAAAAGGTTTATGTCGCTAAAGCATACAAAACAAAATCAGGTGAGACACCGATTAAAAAAGATGTTCACGCTGATTTCATTGGCGAGATGTTGGGCTTGACAGAAGCCGACACGGAATCATTGACCAAAGCTAACAAGGTAGCATTGGCAAAGATTGCCGATTTTATCAAGGCTGAAAAGACCTTGTAAACAATAGGGGCTTTGCCCCCTATCTTTTGAAACTATGCTATAATCTATACCATGATAAACGATAAAATTAAAATTGCAATCTTGAATACTATTCCCGAGGCTTTTCGGAAATATGCTACAATCAAGGCTAGGGCTTCGGGCTGGTATGAGGTAGGCTATGGCATGGTTTCAGCTTACTACTGCATGACCCCCGAGGGTGAGATTGTTACAGTTGAGGTAGATTAAAATGATTCGTTCCGATAATGTCCGTTTGTTTCAGCTTATGTTGCAAGATGAATTCAAGCTAAAGCATAGGGTTAACTTTGCGAAAACTAAGGTTTTGCGTTTTGATGGTGACTCGTGCATGGGAATGT
>JAURHO010000306.1 GCA_030833265.1 Crocinitomicaceae bacterium
TTGAGCATTGCTTAAGTTGATAGCTTTGACTGTTTTCTTAACGATATCAATTTGCTGCATGTCAGCAACAGACTGAGGATCAGCGGTAAAAACGTAAGAGTTTGAACGTTGTTTTTTCATGATTAAGCTGCCTTTCTTTCTTCAGAACGATCCATCATATCGAACATAATCTTTTTTGCAATGTTCATGTATTGACGTGCTTGATTTGCACGTTGTGGAGAAACCCAACCATCTTCGTTGAATTCTGCATCGATGACGTGTTGTGCATCGCTGATTAGACCAGCTGCAAACATCATCTCTGTACCAGGAAAAGCTTGTTGCTTAACCATTTGATCTACTTCTGCTGCTGTCATACCGTATGCTTGTTTTTCCCAAGCTAATTTTTCTGTGTGTGTCATAATGTTTTCCTTTTTTCAATTTATGGATCCATTATACCGCAGTTTCCTGCATTTGTACATAGGCCCCCCTAAAAATAATTCGCTATTTTTACCTGGTGAAACGCATAAAAAAAGCCAATGAAATCATTGGCTTGCACGGACGGGATTGGACTTGGGAGACAGGCCCCTGGCCCCCTAAATTTTATGAATACTGTCTAATTTTGCTCTAAATTGCTTAACTTTTACTGTACGATCTGGCCAGTGAATGTATGCCTTCTCA
>JAURHO010000307.1 GCA_030833265.1 Crocinitomicaceae bacterium
CCCTATCTTTATGCAACTTTATGGACAATCTGAGGCGCCCATGGCTATGACAGTTTTGCACAAGCACGAACACGATCCTGTTAACTATCCGCATCGCCTAAGTTCTTGTGGCACCCCCGTGGTAGGTATTCAACTGGCTTTGCTGGATGAGCAGGGCCAAGAGGTGCCCACTGGCGAGGTGGGTGAGATATGTGTTCGGGGGCCTCTGGTGATGCAGGAATACATCAACAAGCCGAATGAAAACGCAGTGGCTTTCCGCTTTGGCTGGCTCTACTCCGGAGATTTGGCCAGACGTGATGCGGACGGCTATTTGTACATTGTGGACCGATCGAAAGACATGGTGATCACCGGAGGCTTCAATGTCTATCCTCGCGAAATAGAAGATGTGTTGGCAACGCACCCTGCGGTAGCAGCCGTAGCGGTAGTGGGAGCTCCTCATGAAAAATGGGGAGAGGCGGTGCATGCGGTCGTTGTATGGCGCGCTGGCCAAGTGGCGGAGTGGGGCGAGCTAAGCGAGATGGTGCGAATCAAGAAAGGTGCTGTCCATGTGCCCAAATATTTTCATGCGGTAGACAAGTTGCTTATTACCGGCCTGGGTAAGGTTGATAAAAAAGCCATCCGACTACTCGTACAGACAGGTTTATCTCTTTA
>JAURHO010000308.1 GCA_030833265.1 Crocinitomicaceae bacterium
TTAAAAGTGACCATAAATGTCATAGAAGTGTTCCATCTTTAATTCTGTTCATATATTCTCGGATTCTGTCTCTAGCGCCTATGCCGTAGATTCGCTCTGCTCTCTCCAATCTGGCACGAATCAGATCACGATTTTTACTTCCTTCCCAATTCCGATAAAGCTCTCTAGCCTCGGCTTGCTCTAGGATTACTCTATCGCTTGGGCCTTGAATGTTACGTCTGCTCCAAGTCACCAGTTAACTCCAATGCTTTGTTTATCAGGTGAAGCGGATAAGGAACACCCTCTTTCACTTTGTCCAAAAGTCTCATTGCTTCAAAGTAGTTCATACAAATAAAAGTTGTTGGGTTTTTACAGTTGTTCCAGAGTCGTATCTCTGTGAGTCGCCTTTGGGATATGGCATAACTTCGTATTTCAGCTTAGATCGCATGACTTTTTTGTCTGTCTTTGACCCATGAAAGATGATGTAACGATGCTTCCTAGATCGTTCGACATAGTAAAAGTCATCGCCATGAAGCTCTTTTATCTCTGCCAATGTCAGGCCATCGCCAATGGTTTTAGCGTGTTTATGCTCTTGACCTTTGATTGTCCAATCAATTCTGTTTGCTGATAAACCCGTATAAAGGAAATTGGTTGCTTGATA
>JAURHO010000309.1:0-379 GCA_030833265.1 Crocinitomicaceae bacterium
CCCATTTTTTCAACCTCCTTTTTATTTGAGGCGCCACAGTCAATAAATATATCAGAGATGCTAGGAGCTTTATCCTTAGCCAAATCACGTACATGTATCGCGGGCCAACCGAATATACCTTTAATGATTTTGTCTTTTGTATGGATATTGGCTCGCATTGAAGGTGCAATTAAAGCATCTGATCCTCCATTTCTTCTCAAAAATAAATAGCCATTGTCATCTATGTAATTAACAAACCATGAAATTTCATCCGCATGTGCTTCGATGACAACAGAATAAGCTTGGCCTGGATTGATGACACCTACAGCCGTTCCATACGTATCAATGATTTTATCATCAATATAGGGTTTAATGTAGTCTAGCCATATTTTTTGGCCCG
>JAURHO010000309.1:389-631 GCA_030833265.1 Crocinitomicaceae bacterium
TTTCAAATCCAGTTGGAGAGGCGTTATTTAAATAATTATATAAGAATTCATTCGCTTTGTTCGACATAAAATATATTTTTTTGCAAGTTACTAAGCCTAGTTTATAATTAATTTTTAATAAAATATTTTTTTTAGGTTTTTTTGAATCAATTAAAATTTATTTTTGCTGATATAATCTATAAAGATTGTATTTTTGATTGTATGAAAGGTCTGAGTAATATAAATTTTATTAAATGAAGAAG
>JAURHO010000310.1 GCA_030833265.1 Crocinitomicaceae bacterium
CAACCGTTGCTATTAAAAACACAAACCAACCCAAGTAGGTATTCCAACTTTTATAATTATTAATCATCTTAATATGCGATTTAATTTCTAGAATCTACAATTCAACTATTCTTTGACACGCGAATTTAAAATATATATTATCGAATTCTCAGATTTAACTGAAAAATATTCAATAGTAATTTGTTCAAACACTATTTTTTTGAAAATTTATTTTTGACGATTTTGCGAGTAATTTGAATTTTGTTCTAAATTTGCAATCCAAATTGCTTCTATAAGGTTATTGTTAACGAAGCAAGTAAACTGGCCCATGGTGTAACTGGCAACACGTCTGATTTTGGTTCAGAAGAGTCTAGGTTCGAGCCCTAGTGGGCCAACTAAAAAGAAGTCAATCGACTTCTTTTTTTATTTTGAAACTTTTTTCATTAGAATCGTAACAGGAGCAGTTACATTTCACAAATCGATTCGTAATAATTCCTGTAAATTTTAAAATTAGAAAGATGAAAAAGTTCTTGCTCCTATTGGTTATTTTAATTTCTCAAACCTGCGCTTTTGGTCAAATAAATGTGCATCACCTATCCGGATCTTATTCTTTGGTTCATTTTTATGAACAAAATCGGATTGTAAC
>JAURHO010000033.1 GCA_030833265.1 Crocinitomicaceae bacterium
TGTATGATTGGTGAGATTGCTTTTGATGTTGATGTCATTGTCAAAGAACCGTTGGACACCCAAAGATAAAAAGGGTACATTGATCCCTAAATTTGGCATTTGAAAACTGGCATTTGAAAAATGCGTCATGTCGATGCCGAATGTAAAGCCGTAATTATTGACGCGGTAACTCTGCTTCAATGCAAAATTCATCATGGCATTGACTTTTGAACCGATGGCGACGTTTTCTGGGTTTAATACGGGGTCGAAGGGTTTATTGGTATAGCCCAACCCAGTGCCAAATCTGAAATCGAGTCTGTATTTATTTTTTTTGACAATGGGCAACTCTACAAAGCCATACATCCCTACGAATCTGCCGAGAATTTGATTGTTTCCGACTGAACCATAAAAGAGCGTGCCGCCGATGAGCGGTTGACGGTAGGCCTGATGCCATTTTTTTTGATCTTTGGTGCGGTAGATATAGGATAATTCGGAGGCAATTGCAGGCGCCTGAGGTAGATGAGCCATGAGGCTTCTATGGGCAATTAAGAAACCTATTTTTTGTCGGTATTCAAATCCGGTTTGGGCCTGTGAAAAGAGCTGAAAACTCAGTAATACGAACAAGATCAGTGTAGAACGCATGTTCAAAGTTAATGAAAAGCCCAATTCATTATACTAACTTTGCTGCATGGATGAAAGACTTATTGCATTTGAGCGCTTATTAACGATCATGGATGAGCTTCGCGAACGCTGCCCCTGGGATCAAAAACAAACCTTTGAAACCTTGCGCAACCTCACGATCGAAGAAACCTATGAGATGGCAGATGCCATCAGCGCCCAAGACTACCAAAGCCTCAAAGGCGAACTTGGCGACCTTTTTCTACACCTCGTTTTCTACAGTAAAATTGGCCAAGAACAAGGGCTTTTTGATATCACAAGTGTGCTCAATCAAATTTGCGACAAGCTGATTTACAGACATCCACATATCTACGGAGATACCGTTGTGCAAGACGAAGAAGAAGTAAAGGCCAATTGGGAAAAACTGAAATTAAAAGAAGGGAAAAAATCGGTGCTCGAGGGTGTTCCTTCTTCCCTACCCGCGCTTGTCAAAGCCACGCGCATTCAAGAAAAAGTGAAGGGAATTGGCTTTGAATTTGCCGACGCCGAAGATGCGTGGGCTAAGGTTCAAGAAGAAATTGCCGAATTAAAAATAGAAGTTGATAAAGGTTCTGAACAAGCAGAGGCAGAATTTGGAGATGTCTTGTTTTCTTTGGTGAATTATGCACGTTTCGTGAACATATCGCCAGAAAATGCGCTGGCCTTGACCAACCAAAAATTCATCAAGCGCTTTCAGCGCATGGAAGAACTGCTACTTCAAGAGAATCTAGATATTAAAGCTTTAGACTTGCAAACCATGGATCAGTTCTGGGATAAAGTCAAGGCCGAAGAAAAATCTTCAAATGACTAATTCAATTCGAATCATTTCATTCCAAATCAATTCATTTCATTTCAAATCATTTCAATTAAATTCATTCATATCAATTGAATTCCTAATCTCTAAAAACTAACTCATGGACTTCTTTTATTTAGCGGCGATCAAATCGCTCGTTTTACTCGCCACCACGATGCTCCTTCGACTCATCGCAGGAAAAGCGGTCACAAAGTTTTTGATCAAGTTTGGTGGCGACACCAAAAGAAAGCGCATTTCCAACCGCATCATTAATTTATTCTTAGCGATCTTCTTCATTTTAGTTTTAGCAGCTATTTGGAACATCGAATCGAAAGATTTAATGGTTTTCTTTACTTCCACCATTACTGTCATCGGAATCGCGTTTTTTGCCAATTGGTCGATCTTATCCAATATTACCGCGAGTTTGATTCTCTACTTCAATCACCCCCTGCATATTGGAGAAACCGTGCGCATATTAGACAAAGAGTTTGACATCGAAGGCGAACTCATGGACCTCAGTTTTTTCTTTATGTACATTAGAACTACAGACGGTTCATTGATAACAATCCCGACTTCTGCGGTGCTCAATAAAACCGTAATTATCAAAAATAAATTGGGGAAATAGCCTATCTAGGAAAGCACAAAAAGTACTTTTCTACTGGTGTAGAAAGTGCCGAAATATTGAGGTTATCCGATGCTTCGGAAAGCTCAATTATAGAGCCGTTTTTCAAAAGTAAATTGATGTTGTGCTTTTGTTCGTTGTAGGCTCTGTTGGTCAAGACATCCGAATAGATGAAATAATTGAGTAACTCAGGACTCAATTGATGCTCTTGCAAAATGCGTTGCTGCTCTTTTTGAATGCGCTCCGCACTAAATGGCGTTTTGGAAATCTCGATTTTGAAAAGTTGCCTATTGACCAAGCCCGAGCAAAGCGTGGCCAAAATGTAATCTGGTGCAAATTGCCAAACTTTTATAGCGCCCCAAATATCGTAGTCGTCGAGTTGGGCAAAATGCGTCAAGACCATTGGATCTTTTTCAAAATGCTCAGCAGTGATGTCTTGCTGCAAAAAGAATTTTAAAGAAGGGCTTGCAAAAAGTGGCGCTCCTTGCTTGACCAACTCTTTGGCGCGGCGCAGCGCATGAATGAGCATGAACTCGGCCGCAACCACCGTTTTGTGTAAATAAACCTGCCAATACATCAGGCGACGCGCCACAATGAACTTCTCGACAGAATATATGCCTTTTTCTTCCAGGACCAAATGACCATTATGCACATTGAGCATTTCAATGAGTCTTTCAGAGCCAATGACACCCTCTGAAACCCCAGAATAAAAACTATCGCGGTTTAAGTAATCTAGCCGATCCATGTCGAGTTGAGAACTAACAAGCTCGTGCAAGAAAGGCTTCTCATATGAATTATTGAAAATTTGCAACGCAATTTCGAGGTCGTGGCCGTATTCAACCGAAAGCTCAGCAATAAAGAAGCCGGAAATTTGTTCGTGGCTCACACCGCAAACGATGTCGTACTCTAGGGCGTGGCTAAAAGGCCCATGACCGATGTCGTGGAGTAAAATTGCCAAACAAACACCGCGTTCCTCCTCGGCTGTGATTTCATGACCTTTTCTTCTTATGCATGCCACCGCTTGCATCATGAGGTGCATGGCCCCCAAGACATGATGAAAACGCGTATGATTGGCACCAGGGTACACCAAATGACTCAAGCCCAATTGTTGGATGCGTCGAAGCCGTTGCAAGTAAGGATGTTCGAGGATATCGAAAATTATTTCGTGCGGCAAGGTAATAAAACCGTAAACTGGGTCGTTAATGATTTTCTTCTTGTTATTTCGGGTGTGTATCGCTGGCAAGTTGCTAACTTTAAATTTTAATCAAAACTATTAAAAAATAAGACATATGCAGGGTAAAATTCTCTGGGCCGATGACGAAATCGAATTGCTCAAGCCACACATTCTCTTCCTCGAGTCCAAGGAGTACCGCGTCGATACGGCTACAAACGGTCAAGACGCCATCGAAAAAGCCCTTCATGATCACTACGACATCATCTTCCTCGATGAAAACATGCCTGGACTAAGTGGGCTCGAAACTTTGGCGCAAATTAAAGAGCACAACGCGTTGGTACCTGTCGTCATGATCACCAAAAGTGAAGAAGAGCACATCATGGAAGAAGCGATCGGTTCAAAAATTGCCGACTACCTCATCAAGCCGGTCAACCCCAATCAGATTTTGCTGAGCATCAAAAAGAACCTAGACCACAGCAAACTCATTTCTCAGAAAACCAACGCCAGCTACCAACAAGAATTTAGGCAACTTGGTATGCAACTTTCTAGCCGTCTCGATGCCGAAGAATGGAAAGAACTCTATGCCAAGCTGGTGTTTTGGGAACTACAACTCGACAACATCGAAGACACCGGCATGCGCGAGATCTTTGAAATGCAGAAAAAAGAAGCCAACAAGCTCTTCTGTGATTTCATTGAAGACAACTACGTCGATTGGGTCAGCGGCGATCCAGACGCTCCTTCCATGATTCATACGCTTATCAAAGAGCGCATCGCACCACAAATTGGCAAAGAAAAATTAGCCGTTTTGGTCATCGACAACTTGCGTTATGACCAATGGAAGACCATCGAAGGCATTCTTGGTCGTTACTTTCAAAAGGAAGAAGAAGATATTGTGTATTCAATCCTACCAACAGCCACTCATTATGCCCGCAATGCCTTTTTTGCAGGCTTGCTTCCGGCTGAAATTGAACGCCGCTTCCCAACACTTTGGAAGAACGAAGACGACGAAGGTGGGAAAAACCTTCACGAAAAAGAGTTTTTGGAGGCACAACTCAAGCGTTTGGGCAAAAATGTAAAATGGTCGTACAACAAAATCACAAATGTCGAGGCCGGCAAGAAATTAGCCGACCAATTCCATCAATGGAAAGACAACGACGTCAACTTTATCGTTTACAATTTTGTCGACATGCTTTCGCATGCGCGCACCGAAATGGAAGTTATCAGAGAACTCGCCGACAACGAAGCAGCCTACCGCTCGATTACAACTAGTTGGTTAGAACACTCTCCGCTACTCGATATTTTGAAAAAAATTGCCGAAGCGGGACAGCGCCTGATCATTACCACAGACCATGGCACCATCAAAGTAACCAAGCCCGTCAAAATTATCGGGGAGCGCAACACCAACAGCAACCTCAGATACAAGGCCGGACGTGGCCTCAGCTATGACCAAAAGGAAGTTTTTGTTATTAAAAATCCACAAGAAGCGCAACTACCTAAGCTGAAGCTTTCTGCCGAATTTGTTTTTGCCAAAGAACAAGATTTCTTTGTCTACCCTAATAATTACAATCATTTTGTAAATTACTATGGTCAGACCTTCCAGCACGGCGGATTATCAATGGAAGAGATCCTGATTCCGTATGTTGTTCTGAAAGCCAAATAAAATCTGAAGTGGCGCAAATCTGAGTGAATTGGCTGTTTCTATGAAAAAAAGCAAATCTTTTGCTTCTTTAGAACCATTCAAAATAACCAAAAAGCGTACCTTTGTGAAAAATTCATTATGGGTGCTTCTCCTTTCTCAGTACAAGCGATCCGCGACCAATTTCCGGCGCTGCGCCAACAAGTTTATGGCAAGCAACTCATTTACTTTGACAACGGTGCCACTTCCCAAAAACCGCAAGTGGTGCTCGATACCCTCAAGCAATATTATGCGTTAGAAAACGCCAATATTCATCGAGGTGTGCATTACCTTAGTCAGCAAGCCACAACGGCCTACGAACAAGCCCGACGCACCATTCAATCCTACATTCGCGCGAAAAGCCCCGATGAAATCATTTTTACCAAAGGCACCACTGACGCCATCAATTTGGTGGCCTATTCTTTTGGTGAACTTTTAAAGGCTGGCGATGAAATTTTGATAACCGCCATGGAACACCACTCCAATATTGTTCCGTGGCAATTGCTTTGCGAGCGCAAAGGTTGTGTGCTCAAGGTGGTTCCCATCAGCAAAAAGGGCGAGCTTGACCTCGTCGCATTTGAAGAACTGCTTTCTGAAAAAACCAAACTTTTTGCCCTTACCCATATTTCAAATACCCTTGGCACCATAAATCCGGTCCAAAGCCTGATTCAAAAGGCGCATCAAGTCGGTGCAAAAGTATTACTTGACGGCGCCCAAAGCATTCAGCATTTAACAATTGACGTCAAGGCCCTCAACTGTGACTTCTATGCCTTTTCTGGCCACAAAGTATTTGGTCCAACGGGCATCGGAATTCTCTACGGTAAAGAAGAAATCTTAGAGAAAATGCCGCCGTATCAAGGTGGTGGCGACATGATCGCCAAAGTAACTTTTGAACGCACTACATACAATACGCTACCCTTCAAATTTGAAGCAGGCACTCCGCACATTGCCGGCGCCATTGGCCTTGGAAGTGCCATTGAGTTTCTAAATAGCCTCGATCTAGAGGCGGCAGCAGCCCACGAACTCGAACTCACCAAATATGCCCAAGGCATTCTTGATACTTTTGAAGGCTTGCACATCATTGGTGAAGCCAAGAACAAAACCAGTGTAGTTTCGTTTACCATTGACAACATGCATCCTTTTGACCTCGGTACTTTACTAGACAAACAAGGCATTGCTGTCAGAACCGGACACCACTGCACGCAACCCCTCATGGATTTCTTTGGAATTCCGGGCACAGTAAGGGCTTCGTTTGCCTTTTACAACACCAAAGCAGAAATTGACACCTTCGTTGCGGCCCTCGAGCGCAGCATGCAAATCCTTGGCGCATGACCATCCAAGAAAAACAACAAGACCTCATCGACGAATTTAGCATCTACGAAGACTGGATGGATAAATACGAATACATTATTGAACTTGGCAAAGCAGTAAAAGGCCTATCAGAAGCTCACAAAACCAAAGACAAACTCATTGAAGGTTGTCAGTCGAATGTATGGCTTGCCTGCACGCTTCAAGATGGCAAAATGTTTTTTGAAGCAGACGCAGACGCTATTATTACCAAAGGCATCATCGGCATGCTTTTGCAAGTATACAATGGTGAAACCCCACAAACCATTTTGCAAACAGAACCCTTTTTCATTGATGCAATTGGCCTCACCGAACACTTATCACCTACCCGAGCCAATGGCCTACTCAGTATGGTCAAAAGAATAAAAACCGAAGCGCTTCAATCGTTAAACCCATGAATGAACTCGAAGACCGCATTGTAGAAATGCTCAAAACCATTTATGACCCTGAAATCCCTGTCGATATTTTCGAGCTAGGGCTCATTTATGAAGTGAAAATCGAAGACGACAACGCCGTGTTCATCGACATGACACTGACTTCGCCAAACTGTCCTGTTGCCGAATCTTTACCAAAAGAAGTTGAAGACAAGGTGGCTAGCGTGGAGGGCGTAAACTCAGCAAAGGTCAATATTGTGTTTGATCCACCTTGGGACAAGGACATGATGAGTGAAGAAGCCAAATTAGAGTTGGGTTTTTTATAGTTACTTGCGCGTGCAAGTAAAACGCTTTAAGCGAAAGGCCAATTGGTCATAAAATTCAAAAGTCAGGCTTTTATTGGTCAGCATGATAATTTTAGCCCTCAGCGTGTCTGTGCTGCGCACAATGGAAAGCACGCCTCCTTTGTCATCCATCCAAAAACTATTCTGCTCAAAAACTGCTGAATCCGAAACCATATTTTGGCCGAAATAGGCATAGCTATAGGTGCTCTTTCCACTGAGTTGTGAACCACTAAAAGTAAAGCTACCTTGTGCAAGGCTGTCATAAAACAAGAAGCCGTCTCCATCTTCAATACGCACAATATTGACAGCCCATGAGCCTGGTAGGCGTTGTTGCATTTTTTTGGCTTTACTGCAACCCAGCAGAATAATGATAAGAACGAGTCCTGATAAGATGAAGTTTAAATTTCCAAAGCTTCTTGGTTTCATGCAAGAGCAATTTGAACCATACATTTGACACCAATTTCGAGCGCTTGCTCGTCAATGTCAAAGCGTGGATGATGAACAGCATGTACGATGCCCTTTTCTTGATTTCCAACACCAAGCCTAAAGAAACACACTGGTTTTTCCTGACTGTAAAAAGCGAAGTCTTCAGCCGTCATGCGTAAATCTAGCGCCTGCACTTTGTTGGGCCCAAGCGTATTTTCTAAAATTTCCGCTACACGAGCCGTTAAAGCAGGATCGTTTTTGAGAAATGGATATCCCTTTGCTATGTGTAATTTGATTGTTGCACCTGTTTTCGCACCGATTTTTTCTGCTTGTGCTTGCAATAGTTCATGTGCCTGCGCTCGCCACACTTCATCCATGGTTCTGAAAGTACCTTTGATTTGTGCGGTACCCGCAACCACGTTGGTGCTACCTAAAGCTTCGAAACGGCCAAAAGTAAGTACTTGTGGCACGCTTGCTGGACATAGTTCATTGAGCTCGGTTTTACAAGCCTGCATCCAGGCCATTCCAGCATCGATCGGATTAATGAAACGTGCAGGCAAAGCGCCGTGTCCGCCGACACCTTCAATATCTATGTGCAATTCATCGCTAGAAGCCATGTAGAGCCCACTTCTGAGGCCAACCTCACCCACAGGCAATTCAGGATAGACGTGTAAAGCCACTAATTCGGAAACATTCGGATTTTCGAGCACTCCAGCTTTTAACATTAAGGTGGCACCGCCTGGGCTTTGTTCTTCGCCCGGCTGAAAAATCAATTTTATTGGGCGTTTCAGTAATTCTTTGTGCCGAGACAACACGACGGCTGTCCCGAGTAAAATTGTGGTGTGGACGTCGTGGCCACAGGCATGCATCCAACCCTCGTTTTGGCTCTTGTATGGCACCTCATTGAGTTCGTGAATAGGCAGGGCATCGAGATCGGCGCGCAAACCAAGACAACTTGCATCTTGGTCATGCCAACTTGCACGAATAACTGCAACTACACCGGTTTCGGCCACTCCTTTTTCATATGATATGCCATATTTTTCAAGCACTGAACACACAAAGTCCATGGTTTTCCATTCTTGAAAAGAAGGCTCCGGATGCATATGTAGGTGCCTGCGCCATGCTTGTAACTCAGCGGTTAATTGGGCAATGCTATTTTCAATTTCAGTGGCTATCATTTTGATTCAAGCTTTGATAACCAGATAGCAACATTTGAACAGAGACATAGGCCAACAGAAGACCGAAAATGAGTTTTACCCAAGCCTCTGGTAATTTTAAACTGAGTTTGGAGCCAAAATAGGACCCAATAATAAAAGTACTGGCAATGATCAAACCAAAACGCCAATTGACATTTCCACTTTTCCAGTAATTGAAAACAGCAAAAAGCAAAACAGGTAAAGACAAAATAAACAAGGAAGTGCCTTGTGCCTGATGCTGACTCAGGCCTACTATGAATACCAAAGCAGGCACAATGATAATACCGCCGCCAACGCCGACCATACCACTCAGCATACCGGCTGCAATACCAATGACACACAAAACAAGGATGGTCTGTAAACTCATATTTTCAAATTTAAGAAGAATACTGATTAATCAATCAAAAGATTACAACCTCTGATATCTGTTGCTTCTAGTCTACCTTCAACAGTGAAACCATCGTTTTGTAGGCGGCCTAGATCATCTGTTTGGATAAAACTACAAGACCACTGATTGGCTAGGTCGATAAAATTGATGCCCCCTTTTTGACCGTCAGGAACATATGAAAATGGGTCATAGGCATCGCGAATGAGCACTTTACACCACGCTGGCGTTTTGAAAATGGCTGTCTCAGGATTGTAATATGCCTGAGAGAGCAGTTCGGTCATGCCGTATTCTGAATAAATCTTGGAAACTTGAAAGCCAACTTTGAGTGCTTCGTGCAATGCTTCTTTACTGAGCTCCTTTCTTCTTCCCTTCATGCCACCTGTTTCCAAAATAATAGCCTCAGATAAATTCAAACCCAATTCGGCTAGGTCAAGTAAGGCATAAGCCACACCAAAAATAAAGGCTCGCTTCCCTTGTTTTCTGGCAGCTTCATAAACCTGTTGCACTTCGTTGAGTTCAGAAAGATAATAACCCGAAAGTTCGTTTTGATTGGCTGCAATAAGTTGATCCACCATATAAATGAGACTGGAGTCACCGTTTTCAAGATACGATGGCAAGAGTGCAATTATCACGAATTGATCGGTGGGGCCAAAAACACGCTCAAACTCGAGCATCAGGGAGCAATTGTACCAAGCGAGATTATGGACAAGGTGTTGACTTCTTTGTTGAAGGGTGGTGCCGCTTGAAAGAAATGTTTTTTGCGGATCAAGCCCTTCTGTGAGTACCCGATGGGTTTTGAAAAACGAAATAGGTAAAAAGGGAATTTCTTGCAGCGTTTGCGGCCGAGCCGTACCAAGCAGCTCGACATAGGAACGATAAATGGGCACATTTTGATATTGCCGCTCAAAGGTTTCGAGGGCTATCGTTTCAAAATTTTCTGGGTTCAAGTGCTGCAAAAATGAACGGGGTTCCATGCAACAAAGTTAGGTCTAAACGATGAGCTATTCATGAGAAAAGCAGTAATTTTGAACTTTACAAGCCCTAGCTTGTTGGAGAAACAACACTTATGAAAAAAACTGGCGTCTTATTAATCCAACTCGGCACCCCAGATTCACCTCGTGTGAGTGATGTCCGTAGTTATCTCTCGGAATTCCTCAACGACCCTCGCGTCATTGACCTCCCCTACTTGATTCGCAAAATTTTGGTCAATGGCATCATTGTACCTTTCAGAGCACCGAAGTCTGCCAAAATCTACAAAGAACTTTGGGAACTCGGAGAAGGAAAGTCACCACTACTCACACACACGCTTGCTTTACAAGCGCTTTTGCAAAAGAACTTTGAAGGAGAAAATGTCACGGTTGAAATGGCGATGCGCTACAAAAACCCATCCTTAGATTCGGTACTTGAAAAGATGCGCTTAGCCAACTATGACCGCATTGTTTTGTTGCCTTTGTTTCCGCAATACGCATCTGCCTCAACAGGTTCAGCCATTGAAAAAGCCATGGACATTATCCGCAAGTGGTGGGTTATTCCCGAAATCAAAGTAATTAGTCAATTCTATGACAACCCGGGCTACATCGCATCAATTGTTGACAACGCCAAGAAGTTTCAGTTCTCGGACTACGATCATATCTTATTCTCTTACCATGGTCTTCCGGAAAGGCAAGTAGACAAAGTTTATGAGGGCACTGACCTTTGTTCCGATCAACCATGTGAAAGCGAAATCAATGACCACAATAAATTTTGCTACAAAGCCACCAGTTACGCAACAACAAGATTGATTGCCAAAGAATTAGGCCTCACTGAAAAAGATTATACGGTTTGTTTTCAGTCGAGGCTTGACAAAAAATGGCTAACTCCTTTCTCGGATAAAGTAGTGGAGGAATGGGCAGAAAAAGGCGCCAAAAAACTCCTTGTCTTTAGCCCGGCATTTGTAGCTGATTGCCTTGAAACCCTCATTGAAATTGGCGATGAATATCAAGAAATCTTTGAAGAAAAAGGCGGCGAAAAAGTACAACTAGTACCAAGTTCCAACACGCATCCTGCTTTTGTAGCAGGATTAACCCAATTGATTAGAGAGCAGCTCTAGTGCTTTTGAACAAAAAAGCACTTACCTTTGCAACGCAAAATAGAATAACGCAAATTAGACTCATGAATTATAAAGTAAAAGACATCAGCCTCGCAGATTGGGGGCGCAAAGAAATCAAATTAGCCGAAGCAGAAATGCCAGGTCTTATGGCGCTTCGCGAAGAATACGGAGCTAGCAAGCCACTTGCTGGTGCACGTGTTGCCGGATGCTTGCACATGACCGTACAAACAGCTGTTCTCATTGAAACATTGGTTGAATTAGGCGCTGAAGTAACTTGGTCTTCATGTAACATCGTTTCAACGCAAGACCACGCCGCAGCAGCAATCGCAGCAGCTGGCATTCCAGTCTTTGCATGGAAAGGCATGAACGAAGAAGAATTCGATTGGTGTATTGAGCAAACTTTGTTCGCATTTGAAGGTGGCAAAGCCCTCAACATGATCCTCGACGACGGTGGAGACCTCACCAACATGGTATTTGACCGTTTCCCAGAACTTACCAAAGACATCAAAGGTCTTTCTGAAGAAACCACAACAGGTGTTCACCGCTTATATGAGCGCAAGAAAAATGGTACACTTGTCATGCCCGCAATCAATGTCAATGACTCAGTTACTAAATCTAAGTTTGACAACAAATACGGATGTAAAGAATCATTGGTAGACGCGATTCGTCGTGCTACAGACGTCATGATGGCCGGTAAAGTAGCCATTGTTTGTGGTTACGGAGATGTTGGTAAAGGATCTGCTGCTTCATTGCAAGGTGCAGGTGCTCGCGTTATTGTAACTGAAATTGACCCAATTTGTGCGCTTCAGGCCGCTATGGATGGTTTTGAAGTGAAGCCACTTGACAAAGTGATCCACTTAGCCGATATCATTGTTACGGCAACCGGAAACAAAAATATCGTGGTGGGTCGTCATTTTGAAGCCATGAAAGACAAAACAATCGTTTGTAACATTGGTCACTTCGATAACGAAATCGATATGGCTTGGTTAAATGCAAACTATGGCCAATCTAAAATGGAAATCAAACCGCAAGTTGACCTTTACGACGTAAAAGGCAAAGACATTATTGTTTTGGCTGAAGGACGTTTGGTAAACCTCGGTTGTGCAACGGGTCACCCATCTTTTGTGATGTCTAACTCATTCACCAACCAAACCTTGGCGCAACTTGAGCTTTGGAACCATTCAGACAAATACGAAAACGACGTTTATACCCTACCTAAGCACCTCGATGAAAAAGTAGCGCGTTTACACCTTTCTAAAATTGGTGTGGAGCTCGAGACTTTATCTGAAGAGCAAGCTGCTTACATTGGCGTCACTGTTGCTGGCCCATTCAAATCAGAGCACTACCGCTACTAAGATCTGGTAGTCAACCTATAAAAAAAGCCCTCACTTTTGTGAGGGCTTTTTTTGTGCCTGCTTTTCAAGAATAGCAAACTTCGAACTTGCAATGAAAGTGGGAATTATTCAAGGAATTGAACCGATCAAAATCGATAAGTTAGACCTCCTTGAAAGATAGGGCCACCAAGGCCGATTTCAGAATTTAGCGCTAAATTATAGTTGATGAAGTAATGAAAGCCATAGCAAACCCTGAACGAAACAGGAACTACAAAATCAAGCACATTGGGCTGAGTACTCACTAAAGAATCATTAAAATATTCCTGACGCCAACGCATGTTTCCGCCAACGGCCAAACCGATATATTGATCCAGATTGGGATTGAGTGAGCCCAAATGGAAGTTAAAACGGAACTGCGGACGAAATCTTTGCTTTGAAATTTGATGACTACTCGAAACAAAATTCCATTGGTTGTTAAAGAAGGAAGAATCTACCGTAACATATCGAGCTGTGGCTTGTGTATAAATGAAATCAAGACCAACACTGACGTCATCACCAATCATGTACATCAGGCGCAAACCCGAAGGCGCAATGCCGCTGTAATTGATGTTCGTGCTTGGAAATGCTTCATTAGCTTCCATACCGAAACGCATGATATTTGGATAACCTA
>JAURHO010000311.1 GCA_030833265.1 Crocinitomicaceae bacterium
TTCTCCAAAGCTGACAAGTTTTTAAGCTTGAAGCAAGGTCAGCAAACCATTTTGAATCACACGACAGGTGAAGTTCGACTGACCGAATTTGAAAGTTTCAATTTTTTACTAGATCCTGCAAAACGACAAATATTGACGAAGTTCCAAAGTCAAATGCTCAGTACCTTAGAACTGCTTCAAAGTTCTGAGCGCATCAATCGGGGGGAATTATTTTGGCGACTGGGCCTATTTATAGCAGCCTTCAATTTGGCATTGCTTGCTGTGCAGCTGGCAAGCGTGAATCCCAGAGTGGGTCGAAGTTATTCATTGGCCATGGCCATGCTGTGCTTTATGGGCTACTACAACATGCTCACCATTGGCAAGCGCTTGATTGCCGACGGTACGGCCACTTTTGGCGGCATGATGCTTGCGGTTCACGGCACAGCCACCCTCATTGTGATCCTCTGGTATTTGCATACTGAGTTCAATCTGCATTGGCGCAGATTCGTATCTTCCCCCTCGCCTCAGAATCAGTAAGCCTCTTTAAAAGTCATAAAAATTACACGAATTCGTCACGACAAAGAAATCTTGACTCTTCAAAATTGAGCTCTCTTCAGGAGAAACTCATGAAAATTTCAATT
>JAURHO010000312.1 GCA_030833265.1 Crocinitomicaceae bacterium
AATTTCAGTATGACAATGTGCACACATGTTGGGATAAATGACATGATTGAGCGCATCAAGGTAGGCTGAAGAAATTAATTTTTGTATCATTTATTGACCTGTAAAGCAATTCTTATGCTTTGAACAAATATATGTTAAAAACCCGAGGTGCCTAGGTATTTTTTAAAATGAAAATTGGGTATACTTTTAACTCTGCATTTCTATACAAAATTTTACTGCTAATTGAATTAATTATTTTCAAAATAGTTTTCAATACAGCCAAAAAATTAGTGTGGATATCTTTATACGATTGTTGAAAATCGCTGAAAGTTTTGCCCACGAAAGGATTGCGTTTTAATGTGTTGAAAACCTAAAATAAATGTTAATTTCTTTAATTGATTGGAGCGAGAATTATGACAAATTTTGTAAGCCCTACGAAACGGAAACGACGGCGAAAAATCGCTCAATTTACAGAGGGAAACAAACAAACTTAGGAGTAAAAAACTAACTAAACTAGACAATTATGTCACAGGTAAATGAACCAATTTTAATCGAAAACAAAAATCGTTTTGTATTATTTCCAATACAGCACGATGATATTTGGAGTTTTTACAAAAAGGCAGAAGCTAGTTTTTGG
>JAURHO010000313.1 GCA_030833265.1 Crocinitomicaceae bacterium
GAGCCAGCGCTCGTGTTCGGTGGCCAAATCCACACCCCAAAATACGGGGTGTACGAATTCCTTGCCATCGGCGATGGCCTTTTCGAGAAGCGTGATGGCCTCCGTGTAAGACACTCGACCAAAAGGAGTGTTGGCGATTTCCTTCACGCGGTCGATGCACGTGGGATCGTACATTTTGGCAAAGAACTCCAAATCGCCCATACAGTTATCGAGCAAGTATTTGCAGCAGAACCTGACGTAGTCTTCGGCGCACTGCATGTCGTCCCACAAGTCAGCGAACGCGAGCTCGGGTTCAATCATCCAGAACTCAGCCAAGTGACGAGCAGTATTTGAGTTCTCCGCTCGGAACGTAGGGCCGAACGTGTACACATTGGACAGTGCGCACGCGTAGGTTTCGACTTGCAACTGCCCGGAAACGGTCAAGAAGGCTTTGCCGCCGAAGAAGTCGCTCGAGTAATCGATGCCGCCATCTTCGGTGCGTTGCAGGCCACCGATTTTTCTCGCCGCCGTTTCCATTTCACCCAGCTCGTGCTTGAGTTTCTCCAACGTCTTGACCGCGTTCTTAACTTGTCCAGAGTCCGCGCCGCTTTCCTTCAACGCCTTAATTCCAG
>JAURHO010000314.1 GCA_030833265.1 Crocinitomicaceae bacterium
TGATTGGCGGTGCGGCTTTACTCGCAGACGGTATTATAACGCCACCCATATCCGTCGCTTCTGCCATTGAGGGATTAGAAGTGATAAATCCGAATATTGAAATTATCCCAATTGTTATATCCATCATTTTCTTTTTGTTTTTTATTCAGCAGTTCGGGACAAAATTCGTGGGAAGGTTTTTTGGACCAGTAATGTTTATCTGGTTTTTAATGTTATTCATTCTTGGCTTTAATCAGCTGGCTCAATTCCCTAGCGTTTTAAAAGCAATCAACCCTATGTATGCGTTCGATTTACTCGTTCGTTATCCGGAAGGTTTTTGGTTGTTAGGTGCTGTCTTCTTATGTACAACTGGTGCTGAAGCGCTTTATTCTGATTTGGGTCACTGCGGTCGACAAAATATTCGTGTGAGCTGGATCTTTGTAAAGGTGGCGCTATTGGTCAATTACTTCGGACAAGCAGCTTGGTTAATGCAACATGCAGGAACTACCTTGGGCGATTTAAAACCATTTTATGTGTTGATGCCTCGTTGGTTCTTACCTTTCGGAATTGGTATCGCAACATCAGCAGCTATCGTTGCAAGTCAGGCTTTAATCAGCGGTACTTTTACGTTG
>JAURHO010000315.1 GCA_030833265.1 Crocinitomicaceae bacterium
TTGCCTGCGCCGTTGGGTCCTGCAATGATGATGATTTTTTTCAAATTTAGCTCGCGTTTTAGCGATTTTATGCTCTGCAGGGCTAGTTGCCAACCGCAAGGTCTGGGCCGCATTTGTTGGAAATTCCGGTCCTGCTCGTGACAAAGAAGGACTTGCTTGACTTGGCTTCAATCAGTCCAAGTGACCCATAAATGGGTCACTTGGACATATGTGCTCATGACTTGATGATGGCAATTACTATAAGCGTGAAGTGGACCCCAAGAGCAAGACAAACTTGATGCCAGTTTAAGTTGCACTCAGTTTTCATGCAGCTGGTCGGCGCTGCCCCGATTTTTGAATTCTATTCTTAATGTCTTTTCAATGCTGTCGTTTTTGAACGCAGTCCCGCTGGAGCGAAGCGCAACTGGGAGTCCCTGCTTGGCTCCGTACTTGTCAACGATCATGGCACCGCCCCCGCTGGCACTTTCATAGACCTCGTCGGGCGTTTTGTTGCCCAACGCCTGATGGGGCCGATCACTGTTGTATTCCACAAAGTATTTGCTCAGGCCCAGTAGCAACTCGCCCATGGTGGCGTAACCGTTGAGATAAACATCCTCATATTTGACGCTGC
>JAURHO010000316.1 GCA_030833265.1 Crocinitomicaceae bacterium
ACTTTGATCCACGCGCAACGATTATTAAAGAAGCATGTGATAATGTATTAAATAAATTAGGAGTAAATGATCCAATTTTAGATATCGCTAAAAAATTAGAACAAGCAGCTTTAAGCGATCCTTATTTTATTGAAAGAAAATTATATCCTAACGTAGATTTTTATTCAGGCATAATTTACAGAGCCATTGGCTTCCCTACCGAAATGTTTACCGTGTTATTTGCACTAGGACGTTTACCAGGTTGGATTGCACAATGGAAAGAAATGCACGAGAACAAAGAGCCTATTGGCCGTCCTCGTCAAATTTACATAGGAAAAACAGCACGTGATTACGAAATCATCGCTAAAAGATAATTTGCAAATTACTATTTAAAGGCTCGATATTCATCGGGCCTTTTTTTTTGATTTTTTTTGCTAGTTTTTAGGCAGCTGCATTACTTTGCATGTTCAGCTTAAAAATAATAACCCAATAAAAAAAGCGATTGTCTTTGTGCTTTTTCTGAAATATCGGTATCAAAAATTAATTGATGTTTAAAGATTAATTTTAGGTTTTTACTCAATGGATAGCTGATTTCTGTGTTTGACTCTAAGTCAACTTGGATAGCATT
>JAURHO010000317.1 GCA_030833265.1 Crocinitomicaceae bacterium
ATACCAGGGCGATGTCACCAAAATCTGTCCGATCTTGATCCATGGCGATGCCGCGATCGCAGGTCAAGGCATCATGTACGAAGTGGTGCAGATGAGTGGTTTAGAAGGCTATTACGTGGGCGGAACCATCCACGTGGTTACCAACAACCAAATTGGCTTTACCACCAATTACCTCGACGCCAGAACTTCTACCTATTGCACCGATGTGGCCAAAGTAACCCTTTGCCCCGTGTTGCACGTGAATGCAGACGACGTAGAAGCCGTGGTACATGCCGTGAAATTGGCCATGGCCTATCGCCTCGAGTTCAACCAAGACATTTTCATTGACTTATTGGGATACCGCAAATACGGTCACAACGAAGGTGATGAGCCCCGTTTTACCCAGCCTGCGATGTACAAACTGATCGATAAACACCCCAACCCCAGAGAGATTTACAAGCAAAAACTCATGGAACGCGGCGATATCGATGCAGTTTTGGCCCAAGAGATGGAAGCCGATTTCCGCGCCCAACTGCAAGCCAAATTTGAAGAAGCCAAAGGCGATTTCAAACCCAAAACTTCCGATGTAAAAAATACCTGGGAAGGGTTCCACCACGCCAAACCCA
>JAURHO010000318.1 GCA_030833265.1 Crocinitomicaceae bacterium
AGCAGAGGGTCGTAGGTTCGAATCCTACTACACCGACCAAGATATTGCGGGAAGGGTCCGGTCACCAGCGAGGTCTCATAAGCCTTAGCCATCCTTGGTTCAAATCCAAGTCCCGCTACCAATTTGCCTGGTTAGCTCAGTTGGTAGAGCGGCGCCTTTACACGGCGTAGGTCGGCGGTTCGAGACCGTCACCAGGTACCAAAACTACTCGCTGTAGTTCAATGGATAGAACGGGGTCCTCCTAAGACTCAAATGCAGGTTCGATTCCTACCAGCGAGGCCAGACGTTACAAGCAAATCCGGATACCTACGACAAAATGTGTCGTGGTCAGGCAATTCTAACTCAGGATGAAAATAACTAATGTTGCTACTGATAGCAACTCTGAGAGTAGTCATTTTAGACACAGCATGAATAGTCTTGTTGTTCATACTATACCATGTGTAGGGTTTCATTTGAATATTTTCTATTTCTTTAACTTCATTCATTGCATATATGTGCCTAGTGGGATGGGTATTTGTTGTGGTATAAAAATGAGTAGTTGCAGTGTCTGGTACTAGGTTATAAAGAATACTTAAATTTCTTCCAGGATCTCTGTGTGG
>JAURHO010000319.1 GCA_030833265.1 Crocinitomicaceae bacterium
CTTTATGCGAGATTTACAGACAGCATAAATTCCAACAAACTGATTTTGAAATCAATCAGTTCATTCTACAAAACGAAAACTTCGCAGTTGTGGATATTCGATGGAGTATTTCGCATACAGATACAAGTCCGCCTAATGTGTTCAATACGACTTACAACATTCAAAAAATTGACGGTGAATGGAAAGTCAATCTTGTGACTGCCTATAGTGAGAAACGACTGAAGAAAATTGATTGAAATTAGTCTTGTCAGAATTTATGCGCGGACTCACAAAACTTTTGGACAAAGTTTGTGTCTAACGATTGATGGGTTCAATTGTTAGAACTTTTGAATAAAGTTTGGGACCTTGCCTTAGCTTCATCAGCAGTTTTCCCTAAAGATCAAAAAATCAGTGTCCTTTGTCTTCACACCAAACTGCGTCAATAAACAATGAACTTGTCCACGATGGTGTGTTTGATGATTGAATATGTGGGCAACAATAAGATCAATTGGCTTAGTGACTTGAACTCCCTTTGAATTTACATAGGTGAGTTCGTTTTTGAAAAAGCTGCCCTCCAAGCTAATTGCCCACTTTACGATGCGTTCATCTAAAGATTTACG
>JAURHO010000320.1 GCA_030833265.1 Crocinitomicaceae bacterium
ATCATATGCATCAGATAAACCCGGTGCTTCATCAGGTGAAAATAATGACCAATCACCATCTTCCTCAACTCTCTTCATGAAAAGATTTGGGGTCCACATTGCCAAGAATAAATCACGAGCTCTCATTTCTTCTTTACCGTGGTTTTTTCTTAAATCAATAAACTCAAACACATCTGAATGCCATGGTTCAAGATAGATAGCAAAAGAACCTTTTCTTTTACCACCTTGATTAATCCAACGAGCAACTTCGTTATATGTTTTCATCATTGGAATTAAACCATCAGATTCTCCACCAGTTCCTTTAATATAAGCACCTTTAGCACGAACATCGTGAACATGTAAACCAATACCGCCAGCCCATTTAGAAATCTTGGCAACATCTTTAATTGTATCAAACAAACCATCAATATCATCACCTTTATTTCCAATTAAGAAACAAGATGACATTTGTGGTCTTCTTGTGCCGGCATTAAACAGCGTTGGGGTCGCATGTGTGTAATAGTGCTGGGATAAATCATCATATATCCTTAACGCCATTTCCAAATTACCTTTACATATACCAACAGCAACTCTCATATAAA
>JAURHO010000034.1 GCA_030833265.1 Crocinitomicaceae bacterium
GGGCAAATACCTTCTACACCGTAAGGAAGTGCAACAATTCCTGACTTATCTTTCATATCGATGATTGTACCGCTATGAACTGATCCTTCAGCAAATGTGTTTTCAAATACATCCCAAGGGTTTTCTTCAAGTTGTTTGTGACCCAATGAAATACGACGGTTATCGCGGTCGATTTCGAGTACAAGTACTTCCATAGCATCACCAACTTTACAGAATTCAGATGGGTGCTTGATTTTTTTCTGCCAAGAAAGGTCAGAAATGTGGATCAAGCCATCAACACCTTCTTCTAATTCTACAAATACACCAAAGTTGGTGAAGTTGCGAACTTTAGCAGTATGACGTGTGCCTACAGCATATTTGATTTCGATGTCGTTCCATGGATCTGGCATCAGTTGTTTGATACCTAAAGACATTTTACGCTCTTCGCGGTCTAGGGTAAGTACCACTGCTTCTACGCTGTCTCCGATTTTCAAGAAATCTTGAGCAGAACGCAAGTGTTGTGACCAGCTCATTTCTGAAACGTGGATAAGACCTTCTACACCAGCAGCGATTTCGATGAATGCACCGTAGTCTGCCATAACAACAACTTTCCCGGTTACTTTGTCTCCAACTTGTAGGTTTGTGTCAAGTGAATCCCATGGATGTGGTTGAAGTTGTTTCAAGCCTAAAGCAATGCGTTTTTTGTCGTCGTCGAAGTCGAGGATAACCACATTGATTTTTTGGTCTAATTCTAACATTTCTTCTGGGTGCGTTACGCGGCCCCAAGAAAGGTCTGTGATGTGGATGAGTCCGTCAACACCACCGAGGTCGATGAATACACCGTAAGAAGTGATGTTTTTAACGATACCTTCAAGAACCTGTCCTTTTTCAAGACCAGAAATGATTTGTTTTTTCTGTTCTTCGAGTTCAGCTTCGATAAGGGCTTTATGAGAAACGACAACGTTTCTGAATTCTTCGTTGATTTTAACAACTTTGAACTCCATGTTTTTACCAACATAGATATCGTAGTCGCGGATAGGCTTCACGTCAATTTGTGAACCTGGCAAGAATGCTTCAATTCCGAATACATCGACAATTAAACCACCTTTAGTGCGACACTTCACGTAACCAGTAATGATTTCGCCTGTACGTAGTACGTCATTTACGCGAATCCAAGCACTGTGCATACGCGCTGTGCGGTGAGAAACGATAAGTTGTCCAGTTTTGTCTTCTAAGCAATCAACGTAAACGTCAACTACATCTCCAACTTTTAAATCTGGGTTGTAACGAAATTCGTTGGCAGCAACAACTCCTTCAGATTTGTAACCAATGTTAATGATTACTTCTTTTTTGTTGAGCATTGCAACGGTCCCTTGGATCACTTCTTTTTCGTTGATAGAAGTAAGGGTTTTTTCGTAGCGATCTCCGAGTTCAGAGCGTTCTACCTGATTGTAACCGTCCAATTGGAGCGCTTCCCAATCAAAATCTGCAGTTCCCTGCATGCTTGTGTTTTTTGCCATGTGGCTTTCAAATTTGTATTTTTAATCCCCATCGATTAAAAAGCTGTTTAACAAAAATAATAGGCGCAGAATGGGCACGCCGTTTCATACGGAGGCGCAAAATTAGCAATAAATCTCGGAATTACAAGGGGTATTTACTTAATTGTCACTGATATTCAGTGGGAAATGGGCAAAAGTGGCCAATTCAGGCCCTTGACTCGTTAAAGAATCGTGCCACAAGGTGTCGCTGGGTTTGCTCAAAATGCTTGCGTCGTCGTAATTTGCAATGCAGACCCAAGCGTGTTCAGACATTTCGTCTAAGAGTTGTTGGGCTCCCCAACCCGCATATCCAGAGAAGAACCTGACACGGCGTTCGGGATGTTTTTCATTTTTCATGGCGTCCATTAGTTCGTCCCAGTTGCCTCCAAAAAATAAGTTTTCGGTGAGTTGTTTAGCCTCACTAAGCGATGAAAAGCTGTGTAGGTAAAATAAACTTTGTGTGTCGACAGGGCCACCATGATAAATGCGCAAGGAAAAATCAAAGTCATTGAGAATTTCGTGGGTATGTGTCTCAGAAGGGTGGTTGAGCACAAGCCCCATGCTTTCTTCGTGGTCGTGGTGCACTAATAAAATGACAGCACGCTGAAAATACAACTCATTGAGAAAAGGTTCAGCAATCAAAAGCCGGCCGGTGCGGGGCGTAGTTTGAGTACTGAAAAGATGTTGTTGTGTTATTTTCATGAGCGTACAACAAATAAAATGAATATTTTCAGGCTGTGCAAGTCTCATTGTTTTAATTTTGCGCTATGAAGTTTGCAGCAATCGATATTGGTACCAATGCAGCGCGCCTTTTAATTGGCGAGGTGTTGGTCAATGCATCGGGCTTGCAAATTCAAAAGCTCGGCTATTACAGAAGTCCGCTAAGGTTGGGTGACGACGTTTTTGGCAAAGGAAAAATTAGTTCCAATAAGCTCAAACAGTTCATCCAGACCATGCAAGCTTTTCAGTTGCTTGCTAGCGCGCATCAAGTTACAGAACTCAGAGCAGTAGCTACTTCTGCGATGCGGGAAGCTTCTAATAATAAAAAAGTAGCCAAAGAAATTTTGCAAAGTACCGGCTTGCAAATTGATGTCATTTCAGGTGAGGAAGAAGCCAAACTTATTTTTTCAGCTTTCGAACTCCTGCACCTCGGCCAAAAAACCCAATATATTGTTGTTGATGTCGGAGGTGGAAGCACTGAAATCAGTGTTTTTGAAGAAGGGCAAAGGCGCGCTTCAAAATCTTTTGAGCTCGGAACACTCCGCATTCTCAACCAAAAAATTGAGTCTAATATTTGGTCTGATTTTAAATCCTGGATTCAAACCCACGCAAAAGTCAATGAGCCGCACCTTGTTTTCGGCACTGGGGGTAATATCAATAGGGCACTTAAAATGTTGCCCAATAAAAAAGATAAAATTTCCATTAAAGATTTAATTGAGTTACATGCGCAACTGCGCCCACTATCCATAGATCAACGCATTGAACAATTTAAACTCAAAGCGGATCGCGCAGACGTCATTGTTCCGGCACTCGAAATATATATTGCGGCACTTTCCGCTCTTGAGCAAGATCAAATTGTCGTCCCGAAAATTGGGTTGGCAGATGGCATTTTGCTAGAACTTTATCTTAAAAATACCACATTATAAAATGGCACAAAAACCTGCAATCCCAAAAGGAACTCGAGATTTTTTACCTTCAGAGGTCGCAAAAAGAACGTATCTTTTTGATACAATCAAAAGGGTTTTCAAGCGCTATGGTTTTGCACCAATAGAAACACCAAGTTTTGAACTTTCAAGTACGCTGCTTGGCAAATATGGTGAAGAAGGGGATCGTTTGATTTTCAGAATCTTGAATTCCGGCGAAAAAATGCGCAAAGCAGACCTCGAGGCATTGGCACAAGACAACCTGCCACGTTTTGCCAATTCATTAGCTGAAAAGGCGCTGCGCTACGACCTCACTGTGCCTTTTGCACGCTTTGTAGTTCAGCACCAAAACGAACTTCAATTTCCTTTCAAGCGCTATCAAATTCAGCCGGTTTGGCGCGCAGACCGTCCGCAGCATGGTCGTTATCAAGAGTTCTTTCAGTGCGATGCCGATGTCGTCGGATCTGATTCCTTATTGCATGAAGTTGAATTCATTCAAATTTTTGATGAAGTATTAACAGCACTCAACTTACCTGGCTTTGATATCCAAATCAACAATAGAAAAATATTAACAGGTATCGCAGAGGTATGTGATGTTGCTCAGCAAATTGTTGAGCTCACGGTTGCTATTGATAAATTAGATAAAATAGGTGAAGAGGGTGTTTTCAAAGAATTGAAAGAAAAAGGCTTTTCGGATCTCACGCTTCAAAAAATTCAGCCGCTTTTTGAATTGACCGGAAGCAATCAAGAAAAAATCAAGCACCTAAGAACATTCTTAGCTTCTAGTGAAATTGGCCTCAAAGGTCTAGATGAACTTCAATATGTATTTGACAGAATAGCGCAACTTGGGTTGGCTAAAGGCACACTGAATTTTGATGTTACCCTAGCTCGTGGTTTAAATTATTACACGGGCGCTATTTTTGAAGTCAAGGCACAAGGTGTCAAGATGGGAAGTATTTGTGGCGGTGGACGCTACGATGACCTCACCGCACTTTTTGGTCTTAAAAACTTATCTGGGGTAGGCATTTCTTTTGGTGCTGATCGCATTTACGATGTCCTGACAGAACTGCAGTTGTTCCCATCAGATCTAGACAAATCTTTAGATATTTTAATTGCCAATTTTGAACCTGAAACAGAGCTTGCGCACTTACAGCTATTGCAAAAACTACGCGCTTTAGGATTGGCTGCAGAATTGTATCCGAGTTCCACGAAACTTCAGAAGCAGCTCAAGTATGCCAATGACCGCAAGGCCCGTTATGTCATTTTGGTTGGGGAAGAGGAGAGGCAACAAGGCAAGCTCACCCTAAAAGATATGGAAAGCGGCTTGCAACAACAGTTGTCACAAGCCGAATTACTTACCAAATTCGAGCCACTCGCTTAACGTCGTTTCTCATTTCGCGGCCTTCTTCAATTTGGAAGGCTTCAAAAAACTCTGGGCAGTTTTTAAGTGGGCCGTTCACACGGTACATTCCTGGTGAATGTGGGTCTGTGGCCAAGCGCTTTTTCATTTCGGCCTCTGTGTACTTAATTTTCCAAAGTTGCGCATAAGCAATAAAGAAACGCTGCTCAGGTGTAAAGCCCTCGCGGATTTCTTGCTTTTTATATTCGTCCGTTCTTTTGTAGGCATAGAAAGCCATTGTTAAGCCACCGAGGTCGGCAATGTTTTCTCCCATCGTCAAATCCGGATTCACGCAATGGTTGTCCATCGGGCAGAAGCCGGCAAAAGTAGCGCCCAATAATTTTGTTTTTTCTTCAAAAGACTGGCGGTCTTCTTCGGTCCACCAGTTGGTAAATGAACCGTCGGCGGCAAACTTGCTTCCCATGTCGTCAAAACCATGTGTAAACTCGTGGCCAATGACCATGCCGATACGACCATAATTGACAGCGTCTTCGGCTTTTTCATCGAAGAAAGGCGCTTGCATGATACCTGCTGGAAAGGCAATTTCATTGAGTAAAGGGTGATAGTAGGCATTGACCATATGAGCCGGCATGCCCCATTTGTCTTTGTCTACGGGCTTGCCAAGTTCTGAAAAATTCTTTTGAACGCTGTAGCGCGCCATTTCTTTAACATTCATGACATATTGGGCCGGATCAAAGTTGAGCATTGAGTAGTCTTCCCACTTTGAAGGATAACCTAATTTTCGGCCAATAGAATTGAGTTTTTTCAAGGCTTCTTGCTTGGTGATGTCGGTCATCCAGTCTAGCTTACTGATGCGTTCGCGGTATACAATCAATAAGTTGTCTACCATCTCGTTGACGCGGTCCTGTGCCGCTTTTGAAAAGTGCTTTTCAACAAAAGCTTTACCAAGTAATTCGCCAATTTCTAAATTGGTAATGGCTTCAATCGCTTGTTCATCAATAGGTTGTTGTTCTTTTTTACCAGATAAAACACCTTCGTAGAAGTCAAAATTTGCTTGAACTAAAGCGCTGTTCAAATGCCCAGCATAATGGTTGATCAGACACCAACTGAAATAATTTTTCCAGGTTTTAAGATCTACTGATTGCAAGAGCTCGGCAACTTGCGTGTTAAAGGCCGGGTTGCTGACAATAATAGAATCTGGAATTGTAGCACCCATGGCTTTGAGATACGCTTCAAAATTGACATTGCTACCCAAACTTTTTGCAACTTCTGCCAAAGATTGTTTGTTGTAGGTTTTTTCAGGCTCACGCATTTCTGAAGGTCTGAGCATTGCACTGGCAAGCGCTTTTTCAAGTGCTAAAATTTGAGTGGCAATTTGCGGGTCAGTACTGAGGCCAGCGAGCCCAAAACATCTGGAAATATGTTGCTCATAGGCCGTTAAGACACTTTGGTATTTTTCATCAAAGTAGTAGTCGCGGTTTGGAAGCCCAATGCCACCTTGCCCCATGTAAGCAACATTAATGTTGACATTCTTGAGATCCTGACCAATACCATAGCCAAAAAGGGTTCCAATTCCGTCTTTGTGGAAACTCGACAGCAAGCCTTGGATTTGAGCTATATTTTGAAGGTTTTCAATTTTTTGAAGGTCTTCTTTTAAAGGTGCAATCCCTAACTGATCGCGCTTTTGCATATCAGTAAAAGATTTATAGTAAGCACCCAACAATTGGTTTTGAGAACCTTTAGCACCCGGGTTAGCAACTGCCTCATTCAAAATTGCTTTCAATTTGATGTTGTTTTGCTGCTCGAGTTCATTGAAGCTACCCCAGCGCGATTCGCTCGCAGGAATTTCTGTTTTGGCCACCCAGGTTCCATTCGCAAAGGTGAAAAAATCGTCGGCGGGCTTAATGGTTCTGTCCAAGGCTGTTACGTCAATGGTTTGGTAACTATTAGCACTTGTTTTATTTTCATTTTTAGTTCCGGCACAAGCCTGTAGTAAAAGACCTGCGATGCCAAGGATTACGAAAGAATGCTTCATTTTATAATGAATTAATTAAAATATCAGGTTTCTAAATTAAATAAGGAGTAGCATGAAATCGACACAAATCGTAACAAATCGATACCAACTAACTCCAAAATTTAATATCTGACACAAAGATAAGACTTAAAAAAGCGATTCGAAAATTCTGATTCATCTTTAAATGAATCACTTTTCTTTGAGCATCTTGATATGGGGTATGCCGTCTTCAAGATATCCTTCTCCGATAGTTTTGAAGCCATGTTGCGCATAGAATCCTTGCAGATGGGCTTGTGCGGAGAGTACAATTTTATCTGGATTAAATAGGCTGACAATTTGCTCTATGCAATAGGCCATAAGTTGATGCCCCATTGATCTACCGCGATGACTTGACGCCACAATGACCCTTCCAATTGAAATGACATCGTATAAAACATTTGCAGGAACAATGCGTGCACAAGCGATCAATTGTTCTTCTTGGTAAACCAAAACGTGTTTTGATAATTGGTCAATGCCGTCTAGATCTTGATACACACAATTTTGCTCCACTACAAAAACTTCGCTTCTAAGTTGCATGTAGGCATAGAGTTGTTGGGGTGTAAAATCCTGAAAATCGAGTGTCTTAAAAATAATGTTCATGCTTTGGCTATGGTCTTTGTCTTTTTTGAATCTGATAAAGCAATGTCGATTTACTTAGTAAGTACCATGATACCTTCTTAAAAACCATTCTATCGCAAGCAGGCTAACGAGGAGTAGGAAAATCCAAATGAGGTCATTGAGTTCGTCAAACTGATGAATTTCTGACCTGACGGCTACTAAATCTTCATTGGTTTGTAGTTGCTTGAGCAGACGCTGGTAATCTTGAAGTGCAAAAACAGCACCGCCACTCTGACTGGCGAGTTGCTTGAGTGTCGCGTGTCGTGCTGCAGATTCTTGTTGTTCGAGTTGGATGGCCTCAACAATTATTTTTCCTGTTTTGACATAAGATTTTCCGTTCACATTGGTGCGAACGGTCCAGTTGTAACGACCAGGTTTGAGTTGGCCAACTTTGTATTGATAATAGGAGCCTTTTGCTTGTAATTCACCTTTTCGAGTTTGTCCTTTTTCGTCGCGGAGTTCCCACCTGAGTTGTGGTGTAGTAATGGCTTGTAAAGAAGCGTTGTAAAAACTCGCATTCAAAACGAAGTCTTGCTCGGTGTCTAGTCTTACAGGTGCTTGAACACGCAAGCCCATGCCTTCTTTTTTAACCAAAAGATAGGAACAGATTTGACCAATAAAAGCTTGGAAAGCATCGTGCCTTTGTGTTTTTTGATACGCTTGTAATTTCCAGCGCCATATACCTTCGCCTAACAAACAGGCGCTGCGCTGTTGATTAAAGTCAGTAAAAGTAAGGAGCGGGTCTTTTTTCTGAATGGGGCCAATGCGCTGTTTGAGCAGCACTTGGGTGGCGCCTTGGGGGTTAATTTCTCCAAAACGTCTTTGTAGTGGAGGAAATTGTTCGATCAAGTTGAGCCATTGTTGTTCGGGTTCAAACAAAGAGAAGCCTTCTTGCGCATAGGTTTGCACTTCTTCGAGTTGCTGCCGCAATTGTAAATTTAATCCGAGTGGTAATTGCTTCACGCTGGTCATTTCAGCTTGACTGCCTAAAATGTACCAAGTGGCTACTTTACTTGCTTTGATTTCATTGAGCAAGTTGGCGTCAAAACCGTTGGAGGGTTCGTGCCAAATAACGAGGTCGTATTTTTTAATTTCACCTTTTGCTTTAGCAGGTGTTTGGTGAATGACTTCGTAATTTTCATTGCCCTTAAGTGCTTGTGCAATAGCGGCCATGTCTGGGTGAGGTGCATGCGCAAGTAACAGAATTTTTGACCGGCTGTCGGTTACTTCAATGTAAATGGTTTTTGAGTTGTTGCGCAAGGTGAATTCACCGGGCAAGGCGCTAAGCTGAAAGCGGTATTCCCGGACACCTGCTTTTTTCGCTTTGTGTTGAAAAGTAATGGTTTGTGGCGACTGAAATTTACCTGTGTGTTGAATGCGCTGCACATGAATTTTTTGTCCATCTTCATAAATACTCAGCAGGGCTGACTTTCCGGCTAAGCGGTAGGCTTCAATATCTACCTCTAAAGGAAATTCATTATTAAGAAAGGTGAGTTCATTATAGGCGATATTTTTAATGAGTTGATCTTTTTTAAGTGCGGTGTCGCCAACAGCCAAGCTGTAAATAGGCGTGAGGGGTAGGTGCTCGGCCTGGTACGATGGATGAGCCCCCACATTGTAGTTGCCGTCAGAAATGAGCACAACTGCACCTAAATTTTGATTGAAATATTTGGTGCTAAGTGCTTCAAAGGCACCTTCCATATTGGTCTTTTGATCCAAAAAGCCTTTGGACTGCGTTTGTAAATCAGCGCCAAAATAATAGGTGTCTAAACGATAGCCGTTTTTAAATTTGTCTTTTAGTGCTTGCTGGTATTGTCCAATTTGCTGCTGTAAAACTTTTGGATCGTCGTCATTGCGCATTGAAGAGGAATGGTCAATGAGCGTAACAACAATTGGTAATTCTGTATTGAATTGTAAAAATTCTAGCGTGAGGCCTAAAAGGAGAATGCCAATGATTGAAAAGACGGCAGCTCGAAGCCCGATAAACAGCATCTTTAAAGATTTTGCTTTTTTCTCTAGCCAAGTTTCTTGCTGATAAAAACGCCAACTGATAAGGATTGACAGCGCAATAATTGGGAAGGACCACCAAATAGAAAATGTGGAAAGCAGATGCATGCCCCAAAAATACATACATTTTTACGTAAATTCGTGGCTCAAAAACAATCAACATGTCAAAAACAGTTTATATCGTATCGGCAGTCAGAACGCCAATTGGCGCATTTTTAGGCGGCTTATCTAGTATTCCTGCCACACAATTAGGTGCTACGGCAATTAAAGGAGCGCTTGAAAAAGCAAACATAGACCCAAGTTTGGTCAACGAAGTTTTTATGGGAAATGTGCTGCAAGCAGGTGTTGGGCAAGCCCCAGCACGACAAGCTGCTCTTGGTGCAGGTTTACCCAATTCAGTTCCGTGTACGACCGTTAACAAGGTCTGTGCTTCCGGAATGAAAGCTGTTATGCTCGGTGCTCAAACCATTTTAGCTGGAGACAATCATGTTGTAGTTGTAGGTGGAATGGAGAATATGTCTCAGACGCCACATTATATCGACGGTAGAAATGGTACTAAATTCGGAAACATTACCATGCTCGATGGCATCACTAAAGATGGTCTGTTAGATGTGTACAGCAAAGTACCAATGGGAAATTGTGCTGAATTGTGTGCCACTAAATATGAAATCACTCGTGAGCAACAAGATGAATTTGCCATCAATTCTTACAAGCGTGCCGCAGCTGCTTGGCAAGCGGGTCGTTTCAATGATGAAGTCGTCGGGGTAAGTGTGCCACAACGCAAAGGAGATCCTGTTGTCATCACAGAAGACGAAGAATACAAAAATGTCTTCTTAGAAAAAATACCGGGTCTCAGACCAGCTTTCGATAAAGATGGAACCATTACTGCGGCCAATGCATCTACACTCAACGACGGTGCATCAGCTTTGATTCTAGTCTCTGAAGAAGCGGTAGCTAAATACGGATTAAAGCCATTGGCAAAAATTGTAAGTTATGCAGATGCAGCGCAAGAGCCAGAGTGGTTTACAACTGCACCTTCACTTGCTGTTCCAAAAGCCCTTGAAAAAGCGAAACTCACTAAAGAAAACATCGACTATTGGGAATTCAATCAAGCATTTGCGGTTGTAGGTTTGGCTAACATGAAAATTCTTGGTCTTGACCCTGCAAAAGTTGACGTCAATGGTGGCGCTGTTGCACTCGGACATCCACTCGGAAATTCAGGTTCACGCGTCATTGTTACGCTTTTACACGTGTTAAAGCAAAACAGCGGTAAACTTGGTGCTGCAGCCATTTGTAATGGTGGCGGAGGTGCTTCTGCAATTGTAATCGAATCTTTGAATTAAGCAATTCAAAACGATAGCTTGTTCAAAAAGTGCAAGTAAAATAACTAAAGCCCGTGAAAACGGGCTTTTTTATTGAACCTAAACTCGGTTTGCTTGTTTAAAGAGCATGTATCAACTCAAAAGAACTCAGTTTATCCCTACAGACTTGCAGACCTGTTGGGACTACTTTTCTTCACCACTGAATTTGAAGGAAATTACGCCGCCCTCGATGGGTTTTATTGTGAAATCTGAGGTGCCTGAAAAAATGTATGAAGGGCTCATGATTGCTTATACAGTAAAGCCTTTAGCTGGAATTCCCATGAATTGGGTTACAGAAATAAAAACGGTTAAAGAGCTGCAATTTTTTGTCGACGAACAACGCGTTGGACCCTACAAAGTATGGCACCACGAACATCACTTCAAGGCGGTCAATGGCGGTGTTGAAATGACAGACATTGTGACTTACGTATTGCCTTTTGGAATACTTGGGCGTTTGGTGCATCCGTGGTTAGTAAAACCTAAATTAATGCAAATATTTGCATATCGTTTTGCAAAGGTTGAAGCGATATTTAAGTAATTTAGAACCTTAAGTTTTTCTATGCAAAACGAACCTATCTTAAGTGTTTCGCACCTTCAAAAATCTTTTGGTTCTTTTCAGGCCGTCAAAGACGTCAGCTTTACGGTTCAAAAAGGCGATATCTTTGGTTTTTTAGGGCCAAACGGCGCTGGCAAGAGCACCACGATGCGTTGCATGTTGTCTTTGATTAAACCCGATGCGGGCCAGATTCAAATTTTTGGTAAAGACCTCAAAAAAGAGCGCTCAGCGATCCTAACCCGCGTGGGAAGCATTGTTGAAAAACCCGATTTCTATAAATACCTCAGCGCACTTAAAAATTTAGAGATTTTCGCAAGAATCTCTGGTGTCGCTGTCACAGAAAAGCAACTCTACGAACAACTTGAATTCGTTGGGCTAGCAGGTCGAGAAAAAGACAAGGTTGGTGGCTTTTCGCACGGCATGAAGCAGCGCCTCGGAATTGCTCAAACACTTTTGCATGAGCCCGAACTCATCATTTTAGATGAACCTACAACTGGTCTTGATCCGCAAGGAATCATTGAGGTAAGGGAACTCATTTTAAGGCTGAAAAACGAGCAGCAAAAAACGGTCATTCTTTCTTCGCATCAATTATCCGAAATTGAATTATTGGCCAACCGCATGGTCATTATCAATCGGGGTGAGTGCGTCATTGAAGGGCAGGTTGCTGAACTCATGAATGAGCAAGAAACAACCTTGCATATTGAGCTTGCTGAAAACGCACAAGCAGCCGCCGCTTTCATAGCCAATCTATATCCTGAAATAAAACTTAAAATCGAAAGCCCTAAAACTTTAGAATTAACTATTGAAAAGCACTTGATTCCGGGCTTAAATGCTGGGCTTGTGGCGGCAGACTTTCAGATCATGGCCCTCGAGCCGAAAAGAAAACTCGAAGATTTTTTCATTCAAATGACCCAAGCCTGATGCTCAGAAAAAACATCATTAACGAATTCGTTAAAATACTTGCCAAACCCAGAAGTTATATTGGCATTGCAGCCCTTACGCTGCTCATTGGGATCATATTATTTGCCATGAAGGCCGATGGGAAAATGTACATCTCTTTTGTGACGGCCTCTTTTGAGCAAACACTGTCTTTCAACGGTCATATTTTGAATGGCAACCTGATAGCTTTTATTGTGTTACAAATGCTCATCGTTCATATTCCATTGCTAGTGGCGCTCGTTACCGGTGACCTACTTTCAGGAGAAGCGGCAATGGGTACCCTGCGCATGATGCTGACCAAGCCTATCACCAGAACACAGGTGGTGTTGTCCAAGATCGTAGCGGCGGCTACTTATACTTTTATTTTGGTGCTCTGGATGGGCTTTCTCGCGTTGTTTGTTGGGCGCTGGCTTTTTGGAACCGGTGATTTAATTGTTCTGAATTCAGATGGTTTGGTCATTTTGCCAGATGCTGACGTGCTTTGGCGCTATGGTTTGGCATTTTTTGTGGCTTATTTAGCCTTACTTACAATTGCCACCCTTTCTATTTGTTTGTCTGCATTTGCCGATAATTCAATAGGGCCAATTGTTTCGACCATGGCCATCATCATTTTGTTTACCATTATTGGTTCGTTAGATGTTTCTGTTTTTGATCACATTAAACCGTATTTATTTACCACCCACATGGCCTCTTGGCGCAGTTTCTTTAGTGATCCAGTGCCGTGGTCTGCTATCTGGGAATCTGTTTGGATTCTCATCGCACACAACATTTTATTTGTGGGCTTAGCCATTTTTCAATTCAATAGAAAAGACATCACCTCATGAGAATTTTCAGTATTTTTAATTCAATAGATGGTGAGTGTAATCTATGGGGTCAAGGAACATTTTCTACATTTATTAGATTTGCTGGATGTAATCTTGCATGTCCTACGTGCGACACCAAACCATCAATCCCTTTAGATTCTG
>JAURHO010000321.1 GCA_030833265.1 Crocinitomicaceae bacterium
CCGTATGCACAACAGATTCCATCTCCATATGCATCAAGAATTTCAAAAGTATAGCAAGCATTAGCGTTAAGATTTGCAGAAGCTTGTGGTCTAACTGTAGTACCTGCAGCACTTAAATCTGTCCATGTACCACCACCCTGGGCAACAACTGCTCCAGAAGCATTTTTGATTTTCCATGAAGTTTCAGATGCGTATTGATCTGTTGTGATATCGATAGTTACGTAAGTTGAAGCAGCAGTAGCAGCCAAACCGATTGTAGCATTAACATTGTTATTTGATGTGTTCGCATCTCCAGCTGTGGTAACAGTCACTGCTAAAGCACCACCAGTAAAGTTAGCGATAGGCGTACAGTTTACTGTAGCAACATCATAAGTGGTTAATGAACCAGAATATGTTCCAGTTGAAACTGTTGTTCCTCCTTGCGTGATTGTAATAGTTGCTGAAGTTAACGGATCAGTACCATTGTTTTGAATTTTAACTGATGGAGTATAAGACCCCTCGCAATGAACAGTTGCTCCTGTATATGATAATGCGCTTACGTCTGCAGGGTTAGATGCTGGCGGAGGACATGCACCAACTGA
>JAURHO010000322.1 GCA_030833265.1 Crocinitomicaceae bacterium
AGGGAAAGAGCCGCTGGCTACACTTGCGACTTACCGAAGCCAGGGAGCCAAGGTGTATTTCGGACAAAATGCCGTAGCCTTAACCCAGGGAATCGTCCGTGTAGGAGACCCTATTCAACAGCTGTAACTAAGTAGTTGAAACCAGACTCCCTTCTTTGTACGATTTGTCGACAGTGGACTGTTAGCTGTTGTCAACTTTCCGCAGCGAATCAGGCTCCCATTAAGCCGCAAGATTGATTGCGGATAATCTTAAAACTCTTTTACAGTTTGGATAAATACTTTGACCATTTCTGGATCAATGTCTGGATAGACTCCATGTCCTAGGTTGGCGATGTGCCGGCTTCCTTTAAACTGCTCCATCATGGCTTGTGTCGCGGCGCGAACTTGGTCTGGATTGCCGTAAAGGGCAGCAGGGTCTAGGTTTCCTTGTAGGGTTTTATCAGGCCCGATCAGCTTTCGAGATTCTGCAATCCCCATGTTCCAGTCCAGTCCGATGGTTTCGCAGGAAAGTTTGGCCAGCGATTCACGTGCAAAAAATGCGCCCTTGGCAAATACCGTTACAGGTACCTCGGTGATTGCA
>JAURHO010000323.1 GCA_030833265.1 Crocinitomicaceae bacterium
TGTTTTGTGTATTTGACTCAGTTCGTTCATACAAGATCAGGCGATTCCGTTGCTAAATTTCATCTGTCTAATGGTGCCAAGCTTCACGGCATTAATTGGGCTGCTGATTTGTCGAAAAAGGGACTTTTACTGTCAAGTTCCATCATGGTGAATTATCTGTATGAACTTGATACTATTGAAGACAATCACGAAAAATTCATCAAAAAAGAAGTTGTCTATTCCAAAGGTTTAAGTCGCCTCTTTTGATGAAATTGTATCGGTCTGCGAGTTAGCTACAGGCATACGTTGATGAATACTAATCATCAAAAAAAGTCACAGACATATAGTAATTTACAAACTGGATTTGATGAAATTCATTGGCTAAATGGGATCTTGGGGTGGCCATGCCACCACATGCCGAAGGCAAGACAGCTCCTTGCCCAGGAAGAACTTGGAGATCGAGTAAAAAGGACAAGTCCTTTTTTTTAGCTAAGTACTTGATGCACACCTACCAAGCATCCATCCGCGCACAGGTCCAAGGGCGAATCCAAGTGATCCGAACCGAGGTTAGAGCCTTGAACGTGCAGGATGCGCGTT
>JAURHO010000324.1 GCA_030833265.1 Crocinitomicaceae bacterium
GCCGTAACCTGATTGTAAGGATAATCGCCATTCCACTGAGAATATTTCAAAATACCATCGTGCAGATATTCCAACGCATGGGGCTTCCATAAACCGCTAGAAAGTGGGGTATACATCGCCCAAGTAGTTACCGTTCTTCCACTGTGGGGCAACACCACTTGACCTTTCAATACTAGAAAAGTCTTATCGGCAAACCAAGCAAAATCATGCACCCGCGACTGCGTGTAACGAATGGTTTTCATGACCGTAGCCTTCTCAACCAAAGAATCCAAATTTCCATCGGGGTTTTGGTTGGCGTAGAACTTATCGATTTTCGACCAATCCAATTCCGACCTGCGCAGGGGGATATCGGCTGCGCGATACATACCCACAGGGATGAGCTCCCTATCCAAATTTTCTTGAAACGGATACACCGACTCCGACTTTTCCTCGGTAGACGGCTTTAAACTCGTCACCCCATTGTATTCAGCCAATAAATTCAAACGCTTGATTTCGCGCTCCGTCTGTAAATCGCCTGTCGAACCCACCGTATAATCTTCTGGCAATGTGATACTTACGTCGAAGCTTCCATA
>JAURHO010000325.1 GCA_030833265.1 Crocinitomicaceae bacterium
CCAATTACTTGTTCCTCCGTATTTTTTTTCTGAATATTCCCCACCTAAAATACCTTCATCAGTATTACATTTTTTTGTTTCTATTTTACCTATACATCCATATTTGTATTGTTTGTTAAAACAACCCTCATATTGTGACGCAATTAATAATCTAATTTGTTTTGGTGTTATTGGAAAAGAAAAATCATTTTTTTCAGATAATAATTTTTTAACATTAATATTTTCTTTAATATTTTTCTTTTTTGTTTTTAATTCATAAAGATCATTAACAAATTCCCAATTAACAACATTCCAAAAGTTATTTATATACTCATCTCGTTTGTTTTGATATTTTAAATAATATGCGTGTTCCCAAACATCAAGACCTAACAAAGGATATCCACCTTTCTTAACTATGTTCATTAATGGATTATCTTGATTTGGTGTAGACATGATTTTTAAATCACCATCCTTATTCAGATATAACCAAGCCCATCCAGATCCAAAACGATCTTTAGCTGCTTCGTTAAATTCATCTTTCATTTTTTTAATGTTACCAAAATCTTTTTTGATTTTTTTTAAAATCTCACC
>JAURHO010000326.1 GCA_030833265.1 Crocinitomicaceae bacterium
TACAGCCCGTGGTGGAAGAGTTTAGATCGAAAGCCCAATTGGTTTTTGGTCCTTATCCGGCAGACGGATTCTTCGGAAAAGCACAATTCAAGGAATTTGATGGGGTTTTGGCCATGTATCATGACCAAGGATTAATTCCATTTAAATACATCGCATTTGAAACAGGAGTTAATTTTACTGCGGGCTTACCGATCATCCGTACTTCTCCAGACCATGGAACCGCCTATGATATTGCTGGTAAAAATGAAGCGGATCCTAATTCCTTTTTACATGCCTTTTTCCTCGCAATAGAATTGGTCAAAAATCGAATGCAAGCATAATATGGTCAAAAAAGTACTCATCATCGACGAGGTTCATTCCTCCATGGCTGAGGGCTTAGAATCCTCAGGCTTTACGGTTGACGAATTTCTGACTTTATCCAAGCAGCAAACCATGTCGATCATCAGCCATTACAACGGTTTGATTTTACGTAGCAAATTTACCTTAGATGCTGATTTTATTGAGTCTGCAAGCCATTTAACCTTTATTGCAAGGGCTGGCGCGGGATTAGATCTCATCGATTTAGCCGC
>JAURHO010000327.1 GCA_030833265.1 Crocinitomicaceae bacterium
ACAACGTTTATTTGGACAACATCAATTTAGGATCGATGGCGAACGTCCACGAATCCGTAGAAAATTTCATTTCGATGTACCCTAATCCAATTCAAAGCGGAACATGCTTAAACATTCACGGAGAAGGAATTAAACGTGTGAACCTCATTTCCCCGGATGGAAAATCCATAAAGACAGAGAAAAAGTTCCAAGGAAGCCAATTCGAAATCCCTGAAAACGTCACAAGTGGAACCTATATTTTGCAAGTTGAAACGGAAAATCAATTGTTGAACCGACCATTAATCATCATTCGCTAACAATATTTTTAGTTCTTGGCATAATTTCTGATATTTGCACTGAAATTTAAGACATGAAATTAACTTACCTCCTTTTTACCGTACTTTTCCTTTACTCAGGAACTGCATTTTCTCAAGACGCGAAAGCGCAAGGAATTCTTGACAAATTGTCGACCAAAATGAAAACGATGAAGTCTTTCTACATCGAATTCAACGCTACCGTAAAAAATGCTTCCAGTGGAACAAACGAGAACGAAACTGGAAAAGGTTGGGTAAAAGGAAATAAATTTTAT
>JAURHO010000328.1 GCA_030833265.1 Crocinitomicaceae bacterium
AGAACAGACCGTTGTAGAGAAATTACAGAAGTGTTAACGCAACAAGCATTTCCTGCATTTAACATGCAGCCTTTACAGCTTCATTATACCACCATGACACAGTACGACCAAACATTTAAAGGCGTACACGTTGTATTTGAAAATGATAATTTACAAAACACATTAGGCGAAGTATTAGCGGCATATGGTAAAAAGCAAATTAGAATTGCGGAAACCGAAAAATATCCGCACGTAACTTTCTTTTTTAGCGGCGGAAGAGAAAAACCTTTTGAGGGAGAAAATAGAATTATGGTGGCTTCTCCAAAAGTGGCTACCTATGATTTACAACCAGAAATGAGCGCGATTGGTATCACTGATTTATTGGTACCAGAAATAGAGGCTGAATCTGCAGATTTTATATGCCTAAACTACGCAAACGCAGATATGGTAGGTCATACAGGCGTTTTTGAGGCGGCTATAAAAGCGGTAGAAACCGTAGACGCTTGTGTAAATAGAGTTGTGACAGCAGGCCTTGCGCATGGGTATACCCTACTTGTCACTGCAGACCATGGCAATGCAGACTTTA
>JAURHO010000329.1 GCA_030833265.1 Crocinitomicaceae bacterium
TCATATGACGGAAGAAGAACGTCAAAATAAGTGTCTCAATGTGAGATCCGTCAACGTCGGCATCACACATGATCACAATCTTATGATAACGAAGCTTTGCAATATTTAAGGCCTTAGGATCTTCGGGTGTACCAACGGTAACGCCAAGCGCTGTGTACATATTACGGATCTCTTCGTTCTCGTAAATTTTATGTTCCATTGCTTTTTCTACGTTTAGGATTTTACCACGTAATGGTAAAATAGCCTGGTAGCTTCTGTCACGACCTTGTTTAGCCGTTCCACCCGCAGAGTCTCCTTCCACTAGGTATAGTTCACATTTTTCTGGGTCACGCTCAGAGCAGTCCGCTAGTTTACCAGGTAAACCGCCTCCGCTTAATACGGTTTTGCGTTGTACCATGTCACGTGCTTTTTTAGCAGCAACACGCGCCTGAGCGGCCAATATAATTTTAGAAATTACTTGCTTTGATTCACGTGGATTTTCTTCGAGGTAAGCTTCTAGGGCACGTGCAACGGTTGTTTGCACCACTCCACTTACTTCACTACTACCAAGTTTGGTTTTTGTT